>NZ_JAKUFF010000022.1:0-56635 GCF_022663305.1 Bacillus cereus group sp. BfR-BA-01408
CGTTAAACCTTTTTCCTTTCTTTGTTTTTCAATTTTTTTACCAATATCTATATTTTCCATAATGAAAATCTCCTTAATTATTATTAAATTATATTTAAATAAATTAAATTAAAATTAACTTAAGTGGATAATTTATGTTAAACTATATTAAAATTAATTTAATTATAATTTATTAAATTGTAAGCTACAAGGTGATAAGGAGGAAGAGGAATGAAGGAAATAGAGAAATTAAAAGAGGAATATCCACTTTTAAATAAATTAATCGCAACAGAAGGAGTGTTTTGGGTGAATCCGAACATGGAAAAGTATGAAACGGCAATAAAAGATTCGCCACTGAATGAAGAGAATGTAAAAGATGCGGAAGAGAGGTTAAAGCGTTTTGCACCATATATTGCGAAAGTTTTTCCTGAAACGAAAGAGACTAATGGCATAATTGAATCACCTTTAGTGAAAATCCCTTCAATGAAACAAGCTTTAGAGAAAAATTATGAGCAACCTATTTTAGGAGAATTATTATTAAAATGTGATAGTCATCTTCCGATATCAGGGTCAATTAAAGCTAGGGGCGGCATTTATGAAGTGTTGAAGCATGCTGAACAATTAGCGTTGCAGTATGGTATGTTAACAGAAGAAGATGATTATTCCATTTTAGATAGTGATACATGTAGAGAGTTTTTTGCCACGTATTCTATCGCAGTCGGTTCAACAGGAAATTTAGGGCTAAGCATTGGGATTATGAGTGCGAAACTAGGTTTTAACGTAACGGTTCATATGTCAGCAGATGCGAAACAATGGAAAAAAGATTTATTAAGAAGCAAAGGTGTAAATGTTATTGAATATGAAGCTGATTACAGTAAAGCTGTAGAAGAAGGAAGAAGGCAAGCAGATGCAGATCCTAGCTGTTATTTTGTAGATGATGAAAACTCACATGATTTATTTTTAGGATACGCAGTAGCAGCCTCGCGTTTACAAAAACAATTAGAAGAGTTAGAGATTGTAGTGGATGAAGAACATCCTTTATTCGTTTATCTACCATGCGGAGTAGGGGGCGGACCTGGCGGAGTCGCATTTGGTTTAAAGTTATTGTATAAAGACAACGTACACTGTTTCTTTGCCGAGCCTACGCATTCTCCATGCATGTTACTCGGTTTAATGACAGGACTTCATGATAAAATTGCCGTTCAAGATATCGGGATTGATAATGTAACAGACGCGGACGGACTAGCGGTAGGAAGACCGTCTGGATTTGTCGGTAAAACGATAGAACCATTTTTGAGTGGAAATTACACAGTAAGTGATGAAGAGTTATATAGATTATTAAAAGAACTAGCTGATACGGAAAAGATTTATTTAGAGCCTTCTGCATTAGCCGGTATGATAGGACCAGTGAAAGTATGTGCAGAAGATGAGTATTTACAAAAACAACAGTTAACAGAGAAGATGAAGAAAGGTACTCATATTGTGTGGGGAACTGGCGGTAGTATGGTTCCAGAAGATGTGATGAATGGGTATTATAAGAAAGGTTTAGAATTAATACTGTAAGGAAAATGAGGCTAGTTATAGTCTCATTTTTTCATGTACATAAAAATCTTTGTTATTTTCACATATGTTCTTTATAGTATAGATATAAAGGATTACTAAGATCGAATAAATATAACAAAAAAGCTTTATTTTACATAATAAGAGGATGTGTATACGATGTCATTACAGACTAAATATATAGCGGGTATTTCGCTTGGGGTTATGGGGGTAGGTTTTGCGGCTTCTATTCCTTTTCAAGGGACGGTAGCTGGTGAGATTATTCAAGGTGGATTTGAAGCTGGGTTAGTTGGTGGACTTGCGGATTGGTTCGCAGTTACAGCTTTATTCCGTCATCCGATGGGAATTCCAATTCCGCATACAGCTTTGTTACCTAAAAACCGTAAACGAGTAACGAAAGGGCTCATCAATACGTTAGAAAATGAGTGGCTAACGAAAGAAAGTATTACGAATAAAGTAAAAGAAATGCAACTAGCACAAATGGTGCTGCAAATTGCAGAGAGAGAAATGCAGTCTAATGCTGTGAAAAAAGGGATTGTAACGATTGCTGAGAAGGCGATTGTTTCAATAGATACGGAAAAATTAGCGGTTATTATTGAAAAAGAATTAAAAACGTATTTGCATACAATGAATACAAGTAACATCTTACAAGTGCTTGTTGATCAATTAGTTGTGCAAGAATATGATGAGAAGACACTGGATTATATTTTAGTAAAAGTAAAAGATTGGACAGCGCAAGATGAAGCACGCTACCAGCTCGGAAGTTTAGGGATGAAGGCGATGGAAAATATAAAAGTAGATGGATTTTTACAGTTTACATTGAAGTCGTTTATGAATATTGTAGATGAAGATAAAATTGGCGGCATTTTGCAGAAATTCATTATTAGCAATATTAACAGCTTACAAGATGCGGATAATAGCACGAGACAGCTTATATTAGCAAAAATTCGTCAAGAAATTATAAATGTAAAAGAAAATGAAGCGTTACTACAAGAATTAGAAAATTGGAAAGAAAAATGGATTTCAAATTGGAATGCTACTGACAAAATTAAAGAGATGTTGGAACAAGCGCAGCAAAAAGCAGTTGCCTTTGTAAACAATGAAGAATTTGCGGATAAGTATGTTATTCCATTTTTGCAAAAACAAATGAATAAAATAAAAGATGATGAAGTGACTGTTCAAAAAATAGAAGATTGGTTACAAAAACAAGTTGTGAAGCTTGTTGAGAATAACCATTCGAAAATCGGAAAGCTTGTGCAAGAAAATCTTGATAAGTTAGATGATAAAACGTTAATTGAAATGATTGAAAATAACGTCGGTAAAGATTTACAATGGATCCGAGTAAACGGAGCTGTTTGCGGATTTATGATTGGCTTAGTGTTAGAGGGAATTAAAGCGATTATATGAGAAAAACCTTCCACAATTGTGGAAGGTTTCTTATTTTTCAATAACACTCATATTTAAATTGTAAGCTTTCTCAATGCTTAATTTGTACGTTCCATTTCCAGTTTTAATCGAATTTTTATACCAATGTTCTTGTTCGTTTAATTCTGGATTTTCTTCTGAAGTATTCTCTTCTTTTTTCGTTAAATCTTCAACTTGTTCCCAAGGTGTGTTTCCGTGGGATTCTTTTTTGTTTGTTATGGCGATTAAAGATACATCGCTTTCTTTCGTTAAATGAACAGATACATTTGAACTTTCCTGTACAAACCAATTATTTTGTAATTGACCTGGATAAAGGGATAGTTCGTTATTTGAAGCACGAACTTCTACATTTTTATTTTGTGGAAGAACGAGTGTCGGTTTGACCTGTGGTGCGGAATTCCATAACGTATGTTGAACTGGTAATGATTTTAAAGTGATATACATCGTTTCCCCGGCTGTTTGAACGGAAAGAAAATCTTCTTGTTTTAAATTAAGTTTTTCATTAGCTTTCGTCGTCATTTCATATGTTCCAAGAAGATGAATTTGATTTGTATCATTTCCCTCTATTGTTAGAGGGTGCTGTCCTGCATCCACTACAATTTTTTTGATAGATTCAGGTATATTAAGTTGTCCACTTGGAATATTACTCGTTTGGCGAGTGGTATGAATAGAATGACGAACTTCATCTAGCAATCCAGTTGATAATAAACAGTAAAAAGCAATGCCAACACTTCCTAAAACACCGATAAAGAAAATACTAAAAATATCATATTTAATAAATGATTGTTCCTTCTTAGAAAATAGAAGGTAAAGTAAAATTTCCACGCCAAGTATAATAAGTAAAACAGGCCACCATGCTGTTAAGGAATCTAATACCTCAGTACCTTTTATAACTGAAAATAGTAAGAAGCAACCTAATGCAATAATAGAAAGCCCCATTGAAAATGTTCCAACGCGCCATGTTCTCATTCTTTCGTACCACCTTTATTTTCTTTATTTCCAAGTAACAATTTAAAGCCGCCACCAATTAAGAGGAGTGCAACGATAGATGTTTGGAAATAGCGATAATACAGCTCGCTAAGATGAATGTTAAATATAGTTGCGAAGTAATCATTCAAAATAGGAAGGACTGTTTGATCTAATAAATAATACCCTCCGAGTGTAATTAACCCGATACCGATCCATCTTTGATGATTGATAAAATAATCAATGATAGGTTCGTCATGTACACGTTCTTTTCCATACTTTGCAGTTTGCTGTAAAGCGTCAAAGAAGCTATAGAACCAAATGATGGGTACTAAAAATAAAAACGCTGAAAGTCTTAATAAGTCAAGTAAATAGATGGAAAGTAAAAAGGCTGCCATAAGCTGGAGGCCTCGTCGCTGTAAGCCTAAATACATATGTCCTGCTCCAGGAAACATCGCTAAAATAGAAGCGAATGTTTTACTTTTCTTTCCTTGTTCACGGTGCTCTTCAAAATCTTCAAAAATAGTGCGGTCAACTAATTGCTCACCACGTTCTTTTTTCTGGAGTTGCTGAACAACATCGAAGAAATTATAAATCCATAAAACAGGTAACGTCACGAGAAAGATAAGGAAACTTTCTTGAGATGTTAAAAGGGCAACGAAAATGATCATACTTCCGATTCCTGTACAAGCTACTAAAAATGTAAGTCCACGTTGCATAAGCCCTAATTGAAAATGACCAAGTCCAGGGATGATGGAAAGAAGAATGATATAAAATCGTTCGCTCTCTTTAGAGGACTCTGTTAATTCTCCGGTTGCTTGTTTTTTCGATTGGTTAATAATCGTGATAACTAAATCTAGTAAGTTGACCACCCATAACACGGCTAGTAAAAATAGAGAAAGAAAAGCAATATCACGCGCTCCCAATGCTATTGTACAAAATGCTGCAAAGATAAATAGAAATACAGCCCCTCCGCTATATAAAATAAACCGTCCAAATTTCTTTAAATATAAATGTCCAAGCCCAGGAATTAGCCCTAATACAAGTGCTAAAAAGGGGTTTTTATTCATGCTTTGAACCTCCGTCCTTTTTTGATGTGTCTACCGATTTGTTTACAATTTGTTGTGAGATAGAAGACTCGTTATGTTTTGAAGATTTCTCGAAATTTGATGTCGCTGTGAAAATATATTGGAATAAACCACTTACCATAAAAATAATTGTAGCTGCGGTTGCAATTATGTAGTGAATAATCGTTCGCTTTAATGAGTTTGTTTTTATATTTTCATTAGGTTGTAGCGTTTTAAAATTAATTTGCGTCATAACTTCGTTCGTAAATGAATCATCATTTATCATTGGAAGGTTTTCCTGTTGTTCATCAATACTTTCCATATAAATCGCTAAACAATGATCACATTCATAAAGATGTTCTTCCATAGATTCACGTTCATTGCTTTCTATAACATTTAATGTATAATTGCGCCAATCTTCTTTTGAATAATGCATCATAGAAACTCTTCCTCCTTCCAATGTTTTTTAATCCATTTTCTTGCCCGATACAGTTTCATTTCGACTGTTTTCACTTCGATATTTTCCTGCAAAGCAATTTCGTAATAACTTTTTTCTTCTAAGTAATGTGCGAGAACGACATCACGGTAATTATGGGGAAGTTCTCTCAGTTTTTGAGCAATTAGTAATTTTTGTTCTTTCGTCAATAATAAATCCTCAATATTTTGAGAGGATTTTATATTTTCCTCAGTTTCTTTACATAAGGAGAGTTCTTCGTTTTCTCTAGCTTTTTTTCTCTTATAATCAATAGCGTGATTGGTAGCAATACGCGCCATCCACGTTTTTAATCCGCGAAATTGATAATTTGGGAGAGAGGCGTGAATTTTTACGAATACTTCTTGTGTAACATCTTTCGTATCTTCTTCATGTCTTAAAATAGAAAAGATAACTTGGAAAATATAGTGACGATATGTTTGCACAAGGATACGAAAAGCATGTTCGCTTCCTTGCTGTGCTTTTTCAATTAATTGTTTTTCCTCAATGGGTCTCTCCCTCCTTTTTGACGCATTCTATTATATAGACGTAAAGAATGATAAGTCACCCTACACATTTTGTAAAAAAAGAATAATATATTTTTTGCAGATGAGCTAGATGAAAAAAGGTGTGAAAAAATGGTAAAGAGAAGTATATAATGAGCAAGTAGGAAATGTTACAGGGAGAAAGGATGTGAGTGTTAGTAGGGAAAGGTCCATACTAACAAACATGAAAATTAAAATATTAATAGCAGATGATAATTCTTTTATTAGAGAAGGCATGAAAATTATTTTAAATACATATGAAGAGTTCGAAGTAGTAGATACAGTAAATGATGGGAAAGAAGCAGTGGAATATTGCAAAAAGAACGACGTTGATATCGCCCTTTTAGATGTTCGCATGCCAAATATGAACGGGGTAGAGGCGACGAAATTCATTTGCGAAGAGACGAAAACGAAACCGCTAATTTTAACGACGTTCGATGATGATGAATATATTTTGGACGCAGTGAAGAACGGGGCAAAAGGTTATTTATTAAAAAATAATGATCCAGAGCGTATTCGTGATGCGATAAAAGGAGTATATAACGGTCAAACAGTTATGCAAGATGTAGTTCTCGATAAAATTAAGTCTAATTTAATGGAAAGTAAAGAGGAAGAATGTAAAATAGATAAAAGTCTTTTTACTGAAAGAGAGCTGAGTATTATCGCATTAATTGCAAAAGGCTTTTCGAATAAAGAAATCTCGAAGCAACTTTTCATATCAGAAGGAACAATTGCAAATTATATTACGTCAGTTTTAGGGAAAACTGGACTGGAACATCGTACACAAATTGCGATTTATTATTTAACAGGGAAAGTAGATTAAAGATATGGAATTTTGGTTAATTGTAAGTAAATTAATTGTATTTATATATATTGTGTTTAGTTACATTTATTTAAATGTTGCAAACTTACCATGGATTATACTGACTTTGCTTTTATATCTTTCTGTAAACGTGCTAATTTCTATATGTAAAAAAAATACGAACAAAAACATATTAACTTCTGTATCGATTGGCTTAGTTATGTTATTTACATGGAAGATTCATCCGTTCTTTATTTTGTTTTTACCATTGAACTTATATGAAATTATATTCCGTTATATAGAGAAGAAATGGCAACTCTTTCTCATTATGATGATTCCTATTATCTTTACAAATGAAAGTATTAGAATGACATATGGATTAATTGTTGCATTTTCCTTTCTCGTATTAACGATGGCAGAACGGTATATATCACGCGTATTAAAGCTTGAATCACAAAATGATCAGATGCGAAAAAATATGCAACGGCTGACGAAAAGCTTAAATGAAAATAAAGAGTATATAAGGCAATCAGAGTACACATTTAAGTTAGAAGAGAGAAATCGACTTTCTCAAGAAATTCATGATAAAATTGGCCATTCGATGACAGGTGCACTTATTCAAATGGAAGCAGCAAAGAGATTAATGGCGATAGATAAAGAAAAATCTGCTGAGTTATTACAAAATGCAATTCATATTTCGAAAGATGGAATTGAAAGCATTCGGATTACATTAAAAAATATGAAGCCACCAACTGAGCAAATTGGTATTCATCGTATGAAATTATTCATAGAGGAATTTGCCGGTAAGCATGATGTGAATATTCCTTTCGTTTATAAAGGGAACTTAGATATGATTTCTCCTATACAGTGGAAGATTATCGGTGAAAATGTCACGGAAGCATTAACAAATGCGATGAAATATGCTGATGCGACAGTCATTTCAATCGATATTCATGTACTTAACAAGATGGTAAAGATACAAGTGAAGGATAATGGAAAAGGTGCAATGTTTGTTAAAAAAGGTCTCGGTATTATGGGGATGGAGGAACGAACGGCATCTGTAAATGGTAAAATTATTGTAGATGGAACAAGTGGTTTTTCAGTAACAATGTTGCTGCCGATATGAGAATGAATCATCTCATATGAAAAAAGTGAATAATCTCATGTGAAAAGAATGAACTTCTGCACTGAGCAGGTTCATTCTTTTTGTTTATACTAAAAGCAGAGAAACCGAAATAGGGGTGAAACGATGAATACTTTAGAAATTAAAAATTTAACGAAAAAATTTGGTGATTTCATCGCAGTTGATAATATGTCTTTATCTATTAAAGAAGGAGAAATATTTGGCTTTTTAGGATCGAATGGTGCTGGTAAAAGTACAACGATAAATATGGTTGCTGGCTTGCTAAGAAGTAATGAAGGTGAAATTAGCATACTAGGAAAAAATATAAAGAAACATAATCGATTTGCGAAGATGAATATCGGTATCGTTCCGCAAGATATTGCGATTTATGAAGAGCTAACTGCCTATGAAAATGTGAAATTCTTTGCTGGATTGTATGGGTTAAGGGGTGCTGAGTTAAAAGCGAGAGTGGAGGAAGCACTTCAATTTGTAGGGCTTAGCGATAAATATAAAAGTTATCCAAAAAACTTTTCAGGCGGGATGAAACGAAGGCTGAATATTGCTTGTGCGATTGCTCATAGACCGAAGTTAATTATTATGGATGAGCCGACAGTTGGAATTGATCCACAGTCAAGAAATTATATCCTGCAGTCTGTTCGAAAATTAAACGAAATGGGAAGTACGATTATTTATACGAGTCACTACATGGAAGAGGTAGAAGAGATTTGTACGAAAATCGCAATTGTTGATCACGGTAAAGTAATTGCAGAGGGCACGAAAGAACAGTTAAAAGCGATTATTACGGATACGAAAGACATTTGGATTGAAGTGAAGTCAGTAGAAAATTTAGATGTAGAACAGTTAAAAGAAATAAATGGAGTGAAAGCTGTTCAAATTGATGAGAATGTAATTAAAGTAAACTCGGATGCAGGGTTAAACAATTTAAATAAAATTATTCAGAACTTCATTAATCATGACATTGAAATTCGTTCGTTAGAGGAGCAGGCTCCAAACTTAGAAACAGTATTCCTTACGTTGACTGGAAGAAACTTACGAGATAAATAAAAGGTAAATGAAGAAAAGGTAAAGGGAGGTTCATCCATTGAACATCTTCAATATTGCAATTATGCATATGAAAAGAGATTTCAGAGACGTAAGAACTTTAGTTTTTATGTTAGCTTTTCCGATTGTGCTTATGCTTGTATTAGGTACAGCATTAACAAACGCATTTAATAGTGATAGTCATTCAATTAAAGATATACAGGTGCTATATAAAGATGAAGCGAGTAGCACGTTTTCTCAAGCATTTGAAGCATTTGCGAAAGAAGCTGATAAATCGGGTATTCATTTTAAAAAAGCTTCTGAAGGTATAGATGGGAAGGAAGCAGTGAAGCAAAATAAATATGCTGCTTATGTAGAATTAAATAAAGATGGCGCAAAATTGTACGGAAGTGACAAAAGTAGTATTGAGGGAAGTATTGTGGAAGGCATGCTAACAACATTTGTTGATAAGTACAATGTAGCAGCCGAAGTTGCAAAAGTAGATCCTAGTAAGGTGAGCGCAGTTATTTCAAACGGAAATCATAATGATTATATAAAAGAAACATCTTTACAAGCAGCGAAAAAGCCAGGTTCTATGGATTACTATGCAGTTGTAATGACGACGATGATTGCACTATATGCAGCGATGGGAGCCAGTTCTTTAATTCGAGGAGAACGAATACGTAAAACAGGAGATCGTCTCATTGCTGCGCCTATAAGTAAGGCTGAAATATTCATTGGAAAAGTACTTGGGAGCCTAGTAGCAAATGCTCTGTGCATATTGCTTGTCATGTTATTTAGTAAATTTGTTTTTCAAGCGAATTGGGGCGACCATCTTGGAATTATATTTATTATTTTATTAACACAGGTTTTTCTAGCAATTAGCTTCGGTTTAGGGATCGGATATATTACGAAAACAGCTGAAGCATCGAGAGCAATTATTATGGTAGTCGTGCAATTAGCTTCTATTTTTGGTGGTGCATATTTCGTAGTAGAAGAAAATTTCGTTACGAATTTATCACCATTAACGTGGGCAAATACAGCTGTTATGAAAATTATCTACGCGAATGATGTTGGGGCAGCACTGCCGGTAATAGGTTTAAACCTTGGAATTTCGGCACTCTTTTTATTAATTGCAATTATTGCATTACGTAGACGGGAGGGGCTATAGTATGAAAGATATTTTATGGCTCATACAAAAAACGTTATCTGTACTTTTGAAAAATAAAAAAAGTTTATTTATTATTATTAGCTTGCCAATAATAGGAACGCTCATCGCCTTTTCGGAATACGGAAATGTAGGGCAAGGAACGTTAAATATCGGGGTTATAAATAAAGAAAATCAACCTATAGTAAATGATACAGTGAAATTTTTAGAAGGATTAAAGCATGTAAATGTAAGTAAGATTAAAGGTTCTGAAGTAGAAGATAAACTCACTTCAAAAAAACTTGATGGTGTTATTACATTAGATTCTGGTTTTTCCGAAAGTGTTCGAGAAGGGAAACCTGATCATATTGAAATCTCATCGATTAAAGGTGATCAAGTAACAGGATTTATAAGGTCCTATTTATATAATTATATTGATAATATAGCAGCGATTAGTAAAGTTGCAGGAACAGATCAAAGTGCATTTGATACTATGTACGCAGGGTATCAAAAAAGTGCATTTAAAATGAAAACTGAAACATTAGAAGATACTTCGAAAAATAAAGATATGACAACCCAAACGATAGGTTACCTTATTATGTTTATGTTGTTTTCAGCAGCGAATTTATCGGGTCATATTTTAAAAGAAAAAGAGAATAGAACATATTTTAGACTCTTATCAACACCGATAGACGGAAAGAAGTTCATATTATCTAATGTTGGGGTAAATATGATGATACTAACAGTACAAATTCTAATTACAACTTTATTCCTAACGAATGTTTTTCATACGAATATCAATATGCCTTTCATAGTGATGTTGGGCGTGCTCATGTTATTTGCTTTAATAGCAATTGGAATATCATTAGTCCTTGTCGCTTTTTCGAAAAACTCAGCGTCAGCAAATGCAATGCAAAATATGATTATTGTACCGACATGTTTACTGGCTGGATGTTATTTCCCGTATGACATTATGCCAAAAGCGGTACAAAAAGTAGCTAATTTCCTTCCGCAGCGCTGGTTATTAGACACGATAGCAAAACTACAGCAAGGAATTCCATTCGCTGAGTTGTATTTAAATATTTTCATTTTATTCGCTTTTGCAATTGCATTCTTCTTAATTGCGATTTATAAATTTGGAAGAAATAATGATGCGAGGAACTTTGTTTAACAAAAAAAGGTGTGGCGTAGTGCTACACCTTTTTTGTTTTGTAATTTAGAGTATCTTTTGTAATATAGGAATGCTTTTGTAGAGCACTTCGTTATGTGAAGCATGCACAACACATTTATTTCCCTCTAGGAGAAAAACGCTATGTAAAATAGCGTTCCCGTCACCATGTTTTGTAAGCATATCACCGACGACTTTGCCGTCTGTCCATTTCAGACTAGAATATGAAGGAACGACTTGTAAATATTGAATGGTTTCCTCTCCATCTCCAGCAATGAGTGTAGTTTCAATATTTCTTTTTTGTATCATAAATCTATTTTTATTTAAATTATCGAGGAAAGGGTTTTTCGTTTTCATTTTACTATAAGGAATAAATGTAATTGAAGATCCAGATTTTATAAATAAATAATTCCCGTAATCTTTACACGGAATAACATCTTGTAATCCTGGAAAGTAAAGATGTATCGCCTCAACTGTATTCATTTTATATAAGGTGCTTAAGTAGTGAATGTATTGTTCCATATAAAAATGAACGATATTTATTTTAGAAGAGGCATGGACAGGGAGACTACCTCCAGTCCAATAACTATAATTTGCCGGAGATCCAGCGCTTGGTGTACAGAGTATGATAAGTTGATTTACATCATTTTTATATTCTTCACTTTGAACGTAAGAACGTCCAAGAAGTCCTCCCATACTATGACAGATTAGATTTAGTTTATCGCGCCCTGTAATTTTTTTAGCATAAGCAATCGTTTGTAATAAATATTTTTGTGTAGAAAAAATAATCCGCTGACGCCAGTCATAAAAACAAATAAATAGGTTTTTATTTCGTTCATAGCCCATACTTTCTAACATCAAAATAAATGGCTCATAAACAAATGCAGATAGTCCGAAGCTCCAATCACCAGTACCCGGAATAATAATATTATTCATTGAACCGAAAAGTCCAGGGACAAAAACAATAGGTGTTTTTCCTTTTCTCATATTCTTCGCTCCTTTACCTGTTTAACATCGATGAAAATGAAGAAATACATTCCGTATGAAAATATATTTAAATGAAACACTACAGAGTAGAATGTAATTTGAGCGGAAGGAAATTAAAATGATTAAAAAAATATTGCGAGTTACTTCTATTATTGTTGCTATTGTTGTTTTTATTTTAATTTGCATGCATATCGATGTTACCTTAGGTAGAAAAATGGAAGCCGGGAAAAACATGCCGACAGAGTATGCACCTCATTATAGTGACTTTCAATTATATGTAGAAGGGAAGTCATTTTATAAACAGTTATTTACTGATATAAGAGAGGCGAAGAGATCTATTTATACGTACTTTTTTATTTTGTCAGATGATAAAAGTAGCCATACTTTTTTAAACTTATTAAAAGAAAGGGCAAAAGAAGGAGTAAATGTCTATTTATCGGTTGATCGCATTAATGATTTATCATTTGAAAGAAAGAAGATAAATGAATTGCGGGAAAGTGGTGTACATTTTACATATAGTAGAAAACCTGAATTACCATTCGGGTTTTATTCACTTCACCATCGTAATCATCGCCGTATTACGACGATTGATGGAGTGATTGGTTATACGGGTGGTTTTAATATAGGGGATGAGTACTTAGGAAAAGATAAGCGATTTGGATATTGGCGTGACTATCATGTGCGACTTAAAGGAGAGGGCGCAAAAGATTTAGAAGAACAATTCGCTTTAGATTGGAAACGAGATACGAAAGAAAAGATAAAAAGAAGTACGAATAAAGCGAGTAAAGGGAATACATTACATACGATGGCTAGTTACAATGGACATCACGTCGCTGAAAAATATATAGAATTAATAAAAGAAGCAAAGCATTCAATTGTCATTACAACACCTTACTTTATAGCCAAAAATAAAGAAGTAATGAATGCTTTAATGGAAGCACAAAAACGTGGAGTTACTGTAAAAATACTTTGGTCATATAAACCAGATATTCCTCTTATTAAAGAGGCGGCGTATCCGTATATTCGCCAAGCTGTTAATAATGGAATTAAAGTATATGGTTATAAAAAAGGGATGTTTCATGGCAAATTAATGCTTATTGATAATGAACTAACTGTTATTGGTACGACAAATTTTACTTCGCGAAGTTTCAATATAAATGATGAAATGAATTTGTATATTCATGGTGGTTCAATTGTAGGACAAGTTAATGAGGCGTTAACGGAGGATTTTCATAATTCAAAAGAAATGACGAAAGAATTTTTTGAGAAGTTATCGTTTTGGGAGCGTTGTAAGGAAAAGTTGGGGGGATTGGCTGATTTTTATTTCTAAAGTTTAAAGAAAGGGAGTCTTTTATAGACACCCCTTTTTTATGATTAATAATTATTTTTCATGCACGAGCAATGAGGCATCATCATTAATCAACGTCCCCACATGTTCACCTAAGCAAATTCTTTTCATTACTCCAGGCTCATCAAAGTTAAAGACGTGTGCTGGTAAATTATAATCACGGGCAAGCAATAAAGCGGCTTGATCCATTACTTGTATGTTTTGCCTAACAATATCGTTATAGTTTAGTTTTTTGTACATTTTTGCTGCTTTATTATGTTTTGGATCACTAGTAAAGACGCCATCTACTCCTTGTTTTGCGACTAATATAGCATCACTATTCATTTCAATAGCCCTTTGAACACTTGGGTAATCTGTCGTAACGAACGGTTGCCCGTTACCACCTCCAAAAATAACGATATACCCGTTATCTAAATGGTGGATTGCACGTAGGCGAATGTATGGTTCAGCTACAGCATTAAACGGGATGGAAGTCATAACGCGCACTTCTGTATTTGTTTTACTTGTTAAAACACCGCGTAGCATTAAGCTGTTAATGATTGTACCTAACGTACCGATATTGTCAGCTTCTACACGATCGATTCCCCATTCTTCCGCTAGATGACCTCTAAAAATGTTCCCGCCTCCAATGACGATAGATACCTCAATACCTAAATCAACGATGGATAAAATTTCGTTTGCGATATGTTCTAATCGTTTGGAGTTAAAGCTATTTCCGGTTTGATCGGCAAGTGCACCGCCGCTTAATTTAATTAAGACACGTTTATAAAGCCTCATAACAATTCCCCCTATATAGATCGCAATAAAAAAGGAACAAAGGCGAATGCCTTTGTTCCTTTTTAAGAAAATGAAAAAGAAAAGAAGAAGATAGAACGAATTTTTGCACATAATTTTTCATATCATCCACTCCTTTTCATTTTGATTTGTTGTAAGTATATATCTTTTTGATTATACGAAACAATCTGATTACTTATCAAGTATATTTTATAGTTTTTTAACAAAATGGTGTCAATGAAAAAAAGAAGAAAAATATTTGAATTTTTTGTGACGAACTTGTAGGTTTTTGTATGATTTTGTAGGTTCGCTTATAAGATGTGTGAGTAGCGTTTATAAATTCAAATTGAAAGCGTTCGCATGAAGGGGATGAACATAAATGAAAAAATTCGGATTGGCAACACAAATTTTTGTCGCGCTTGTTTTAGGGATTGTAGTAGGGGCAGTCTTTTATGGCAATAAAACGGCGATTTCTTATATTACACCAATTGGGGATATATTTATTCACTTAATTAAGATGATTGTAGTACCAATTGTTATTTCAGCATTAATTGTTGCAGTAGCTGGTGTAGGCGATATGAAGAAGCTTGGGAAACTAGGCGGGAAGACAATTCTTTATTTCGAAATCATTACGACAATCGCTATTTTAATGGGGTTACTTGCGGCGAATATATTCCAGCCGGGTACTGGCGTTGATATGAATAACTTACAGCAAAGTGATATTTCTTCTTATAAACAAACAGCAGATGCTACAGAGAAGCAAGGATTCGCTGAGACGATTGTTCATATCGTACCGAAAAACGTATTTGAATCGATTGCACAAGGTGACTTATTACCGATTATTTTCTTCTCAGTATTATTTGGTTTAGGAGTCGCAGCAATTGGGGAAAAAGGAAAGCCTGTTTTTAACTTCTTTGAAGGTGTACTCGAAGCGATGTTTTGGGTTACAAATCAAGTTATGAAATTTGCACCATTTGGTGTATTCGCATTAATTGCTGTTACGGTTGCAAAATTTGGTGTAGCAACACTACTTCCTTTAGGAAAACTAGTGCTAGCTGTATACGTAACTGTTATACTATTCGTTGTGATTGTATTAGGTATAAATGCAAGAATGGTTGGCGTAAACATTTTTACGTTAATGAAAATTTTAAAAGAAGAACTTATTCTTTCATTTACGACAGCAAGTTCAGAAGCTGTTTTACCTAATATAATGAGAAAAATGGAAGAGTTCGGTTGTCCAAAGGCAGTTGCCTCTTTCGTAATTCCGACAGGTTATACATTTAACTTGACTGGATCGGCTATTTATCAAGCGTTAGCGGCATTATTTGTTGCACAAATGTACGGTGTGCACATGTCACTGACAGAGCAAATAACGTTATTATTCGTTCTCATGTTAACATCCAAAGGTATGGCGGGAGTTCCAGGTGCATCGTTCGTTGTTGTATTAGCAACGTTAGGTTCAATGGGGTTACCACTAGAAGGTATCGCGTTAATTGCGGGGATTGACCGCATTTTAGATATGATTCGCTCATCTGTCAATGTATTAGGGAATGCATTAGCGGCCATTGTTATGTCGAAGTGGGAAGGCGAATTCGATAATGAGAAAGCAAAACAATATGTAGAAACAGTCAAAGAAACAAAAGCAGCATAAGAAATCGTTAAGGAGTGAATAAGTATGGCAACATTAACTGAAGTTAAAAATGGTGTTCGAATTGAAAAAGATTTTTTAGGTGAAAAAGAAGTACCAAACTATGCATACTACGGTGTACAAACAATGCGTGCAGTTGAAAACTTCCCAATTACAGGATACAAAATTCATGAAGGTTTAATTAGAGCGTTCGCAGTTGTAAAAAAAGCTGCAGCGCTTGCGAATACAGATGTAGGAAGATTGGAATTGAACAAGGGCGGCGCAATCGCAGAAGCTGCTCAAGAAATTCTTGACGGGAAATGGCATGATCATTTCATCGTAGACCCAATCCAAGGCGGAGCAGGTACTTCAATGAACATGAATGCAAATGAAGTCATTGCCAATCGTGCTCTTGAATTATTAGGAATGGAAAAGGGAGACTATCATTATATTAGTCCAAATAGTCATGTAAACATGGCGCAATCCACAAACGATGCATTCCCAACGGCGATTCATATCGCTACATTAAACGCATTAGAAGGTTTATTACAAACGATGGGCTATATGCACGATGTATTTGAATTAAAAGCAGAACAGTTCGATCATGTGATTAAAATGGGTCGTACACATTTACAAGACGCTGTGCCAATTCGTCTTGGGCAAGAATTTAAAGCGTACTCTCGTGTGCTTGAACGTGATATGAAACGAATTCAGCAATCACGTCAACACCTATATGAAGTGAACATGGGAGCAACTGCAGTTGGTACAGGCTTAAATGCAGATCCAGAATATATTCAAGCTGTTGTAAAACATTTAGCTGCAATTAGTGAACTACCACTTGTTGGTGCGGAAGACTTAGTAGATGCAACGCAAAATACGGATGCATATACAGAAGTATCAGCAGCACTGAAAGTATGTATGATGAATATGTCTAAAATTGCGAATGACCTTCGCTTAATGGCATCAGGTCCACGTGTTGGTTTAGCAGAAATTATGTTACCGGCTCGTCAACCAGGTTCATCTATTATGCCAGGGAAAGTAAACCCTGTTATGCCAGAGGTAATTAATCAAATTGCGTTCCAAGTAATTGGTAATGACCATACAATTTGTCTTGCTTCAGAAGCAGGTCAATTAGAATTGAACGTTATGGAACCAGTACTAGTTTTCAACTTACTTCAATCAATTAGCATTATGAATAACGGTTTCCGTGCCTTTACAGATAATTGCTTAAAAGGAATTGAAGCGAATGAAGATCGCTTAAAAGAGTATGTTGAGAAGAGTGTAGGAATTATTACAGCCGTGAACCCTCATATCGGTTATGAAGCAGCAGCTCGCGTTGCGAAAGAAGCAATCGCGACAGGGCAATCCGTTCGAGAACTTTGTGTGAAAAATGGTGTACTGTCACAAGAAGACTTAGAATTAATTCTAGATCCATTCGAAATGACGCACCCAGGGATTGCAGGAGCAACTCTTTTAAAGAAAAATTAACAGAAGAGGGGGGACAAGCCCCTCTTTTTTGTTTACAATATAGAAATGCTATATATGAATAGAGGTAGGGATGTTATGAGTAAGTTTACAGTAGCTTCTAATGGTTCATTAGAAACGACATTAAGAGGAGTAGAAGTATTATCAACACCACTTTTAAATAAAGGGGTCGCTTTCACGCAAGAAGAAAGAGAAGAATTAGGTTTAAAAGGGTTATTACCGCCAGCAGTTTTAACATTGGAAGAACAAGCACGCCGAGCATACGAACAATTTTGTTCTCAGCCGGATGATTTATTAAAGAATGTATACTTAACAGCGTTACATGATCGAAATGAAGTATTATTTTATCGTATTTTAACAGATCATTTACGCGAAATGTTACCAATCGTATATACACCAACTGTTGGTGTAGCGATTCAAAGATATAGTCATGAATATCGTAAACCACGTGGTGTGTATTTATCAATTAACGATCCGTCAGGTATTGAAGAAGCGTTCGCCAATATTGGTGCAACAGCAGAAAATATTGATTTAGTCGTTGTAACTGATGGGGAAGGTATACTTGGAATTGGTGACTGGGGCGTTGGTGGTATTAACATCGCCATCGGAAAATTAGCTGTTTATACGGCCGCGGTTGGAATCGATCCTAGTCGTGTATTACCTGTAATTTTAGATGTAGGTACAAATCGTGAGGAACTATTAAACAATCCATTTTATATTGGAAATCGTCACCCTCGTATAACAGGTGAAGCTTACGATGAGTTTATTGATACATTTGTACAAGCGGTAAATAAACAATTCCCGAAAGCACTTTTACATTGGGAAGACTTTAGCTCTCGAAATGCACGAAAAATTTTAGATAAATATCGTCATGATATTTGTACGTTTAATGATGATATTCAAGGTACAGGTGCAGTTTCACTTGCTGCTGTATTATCGGCAGTGAAAGCTTCGGGTGTACCACTAAGTGAACACCGCGTTGTTGTATTTGGTGCTGGTACGGCTGGAATCGGTATCGCAGATCAAGTTAGAGATGCAATGGTCCGCGTAGGTGTATCAGAAGAAGAATCGTATAAGCGTTTCTGGTGTATTGATCGTAACGGATTAGTTACAGATAATATGAAAGATCTTCTTGATTTCCAAATGCCGTATGCAAGAAAAGAAGCGGAAGTAAGTGAGTGGAAGCAAAATGGTGTAATCGGACTTGCTGAAGTTGTGAAACATGTAAAACCGACAATTTTAATCGGTACATCAACTGTTGCAGGCGCATTTAAAGAAGAGATTGTTAAAGAAATGGCTTCTCACATAGAAAGACCAATCATTTTACCAATGTCGAATCCGACGCCACTTGCTGAAGCAAAACCAGCAGATTTAATCAAGTGGACAGAAGGAAGAGCATTAGTTGCAACAGGAAGTCCATTTGAACCAGTTACATACAACGGTGTAACGTATGTGATTGGACAATCAAATAATGCACTTATTTTCCCAGGACTTGGTCTTGGAACAATTGTCGTACGTGCAAGCGTCATGACGGATGGCATGTTCGCAGCAGCAGCTGAAGCAGTTGCGAGCATGGTAGATACAAGTCAGCCAGGAGCACCTATTTTACCAGAAGTTGAAGAGTTACGTAATATCTCGGAAATGGTAGCAATTGAAGTAGCGAAAGTTGCTGTTGCAGAAGGTGTTGCTAGAGAGAACTTAAGTGATAACGATATCAAGATTGCAGTGAAAGAAGCAATCTGGGAGCCTGAGTATCGCCAAATAAAAGCGGTAGAAAAGGTTAGAATATAGAAATAAAGCCCGTTTATAAATATAAGCGGGCTTTCACTTTTATTATTGAAAAAAGAATATAGGAAGTGGCACCTTTGAATTGGAATCAATTATGGAAGAAAGACATATCCCTTTTAATTATATTAATTGTTGTTGTTCCGATTGCTGGAGAGCTTAATTTTCATCCTTTTAATGATACGTTTCGCGTTAGCTTTGGTACGCCGTTATTCTTCTTTTTATTACTATTTTTAAGAAGAATACCAGCAGGAGTTGCAGGTATTGTTGTTGGTATATGTGTAGTCTTATTCCGCGTATGTCTTGACTGGGTCATGCAAGGTTCATTTCATATGACAGAATCATTTTATTTGCGCTATCCTGTGTTTTTTTATTATTTTATTTATGGAAGTCTTTTTTCACTCTGTAGGGTGAATAAGTTTCATCAGAGACCAATTATTATTGGATGTCTTGGAATTTCAATTGAAATTGTTGCAAGTATGTCGGAACTTGCGTTTTATCACATGTTAGTACTAGGTACAACAATAACAATTTCTGAAGTAAATAAACTCATCATTATTGCTATTTTTCGTAGCTTTTTTGCACTTGGCTTTTTAAATATGATGAATTTATATGAAACGAAATTAAAAGAATCACAAGTGCGAAAAGAAAATGAAAAAATGTTAATGCACTTATCCAATTTATATGTAGAATCTGTTCATTTGAAAAAAACGTTACAAAATGCAGAATTAATTACACAAGAAGCGTATCAATTATATCGGAATTTACAAGTAAGCGATCATTCGAATGGTAAAACAGCATTGAAAATAGCAGGAGAAGTGCATGAAATAAAAAAAGATAATCAAAGGATTTTTGCAGGATTATCTAAACTGTTATTAGATAAAAATGTGGCTGAGTACGTAGAAGGTCATGAGCTTACAGAAATGATTGTAAGAATAAATGAAAAGTATGCTGAAATGCTAGGGAAAGATATACGTTTCTCTAAACATATAGAAGGCGAGCATGCTGCATATCACGTGTATACAGTGCTATCAATTTTTAATAACTTAGTTGCGAATGCAGTTGAAGCAATTGATGATAGAGGCCTCATTCGTATTAAGTTATATAAACGAGAGCAACATGTAATCTTTGAAGTAATTGACGATGGCCCTGGTATTGCGCAAAAGTATAAGAAATTAGTATTTAAGCCCGGGTTTACTTCAAAGTATGATCAAACAGGAACACCGTCCACAGGTATTGGACTTTCTTACATATATGAAATGGTAACAGAGCTCGGCGGAGAAGTAAGGTTAGAAGACAATGAAAATGGGAACGGGTGTAAGTTTATCGTTTGTTTACCGGAGTGCAGTTTAAAGCGGGAAGGGGAATAGGTTTGTTTTATTATATTGTAGATGATGATGAAGTTTTCCGTTCGATGCTTTCGCAAATTATTGAGGATGGCGATCTTGGGGAAGTAATTGGAGAATCGGAAGATGGAGCTTTTGTTGAGGCAGAACAGCTAAATTATAAAAAAGTGGATATTTTATTTATTGATTTACTCATGCCGATGAGAGACGGTATTGAAACAGTTCGTCATATAGCGTCTTCATTTACTGGGAAAATTATTATGATTTCTCAAGTTGAATCGAAACAGCTCATTGGTGAGGCATATACACTTGGTGTAGAATATTATATTACAAAACCACTAAACAAAATAGAAGTAGTATCTGTTGTACGAAAAGTGATAGAGCGTATTCGTTTGGAGCGCTCTATATATGACATTCAAAAATCATTAAATAATGTATTTCAGTGGGAAAAGCCGCAAATGCGTAGTGAAACAGTGCAAGAAGAGAAAAAGATATCAGATTCAGGACGCTTCTTACTAGCAGAACTCGGTATTGCGGGAGAGAACGGAAGTAAAGATTTACTTAGTATGCTGGAATATTTATATGGACAAGAAAAGGCGCAAACATTTGAATTTGGATTTCCTGCGTTAAAAGATATTTTCCACCAAATTACACTGAAAAAATTAGGGGAAATAGCTTCAGATGCAGATATAGAGAAGGAGAAAAAAGCATCTGAACAACGTGTAAGAAGAGCGATTTATCAATCATTGAATCATTTAGCTTCCCTTGGATTAACAGACTTTTCAAATCCGAAATTTGAAAGTTATGCTCCGAAGTTTTTTGATTTCACTGTAGTTAGAAAACGGATGACAGAAATGACAAAGGATGGGGTAGCGACTTCTGGACATATACGAATTAATACGAAAAAATTTATTCAAGTGTTGTACTTTGAGGCGAAACGACTGATGGAGATAGAGTGAAAAGGTGCTTATAAATAAGCATCTTTTTTTGTTAAATCAACATTTTATATTTTCTCGTGAAGCATGTAAAATGTTAAGTAAGAGAAAATGGTTTTACATTAAGGAAGTGTTAAAACAATGAGTTTTACATTAAATAAATCGATTATTAAAGAAGTATGTGGAGAAACCTCATATAAAAGAGGCGAAGCTTATTATAAATCAAATAAAGTAATCGTGAATTACTATGATGAAACGAAAGAAATTTGTGAGGCGACAGTAAAAGGGAACGAGGATTTTCGTGTTACAGTAGAAAAAGCTAAAAAAGGTGATGTTGTTGCGAGATGTAGTTGTCCTTCATTAGCGTCTTTTCAAACGTACTGTCAACATGTTGCAGCCGTACTAATACAAATAAATTATAACCAACAAACGGGTGGAATGGGCTCTGTTAGTAGCAGAAATGATCAATTAACAAACGGGATGTTTCAGTTATTTGCAGACAAACCACTGAGGCCAAAAAGTAAACAACATCGGTTTGATACACGTGAAATATTAGATGTTGCGTTTATATGTTCACCAGTAGCGAAGAAAAGCGGTGGGGCTCTTCTTGGAATTCAGTTAAAACTTGCGAAAACATATTTTATAAATCATGTTAGAGAATTTCTTTCTAAAGTGGAGAAGAGAGAGGCTTTTCATTGTTCCAATGAATTTACATATACGCCAGATGTACACAGTTTTAAACAAGAAACAGACGCGATTATACAACAACTTATTAAAATATATCATAACGAAAAAATGTATGAAGATGCACTAGAAGTACATGCGAAACAAGATGAAAGTATGATATTTATACCGCCAGCTTCATGGAATGATATGCTCTCTGCACTTTCTAGAGCCGAGTATGTACAGTTGAAACAAAATGAGCAACTGTTCCAGGGATTACACATTTCAAAAGGGTTATTGCCATTACATTTTGAGTTTACGAAAGGGAATAATGGCGGGTTTACCCTTCATATAGACGATCTAAATCGTGTTCGAGTTATGGAGATGTATAACAACGCTCTTTACGATGGGAAATTATATCATTTACCTATGGAAGATTGTATGCGACTTATTGAATTGCAAAAGATGATGAGTCGCTCAAATAGCAATCAGTTTTATATTCCTGAAAATAAGATGGAACATTTCGTAGCGAAAGTTGTGCCTGGATTAATGAAACTTGGAACAGTGCGCATTGATGAAGTCATATCCGATCGTGTTGAAACGCCGTCGTTAAAAGCAAAGCTATATTTAGATCGAGTGAAAAATCGTTTGCTAGCAGGTCTTGAATTTCATTATGGAAACGTCGTGATTAATCCGCTAGAAGAAGACGGGCAACCTTCTGTTTTTAATCGTGATGAGAAAAAGGAAAAAGAGATTTTAGACATTATGAGTGAAAGTGCCTTTGCGAAAACAGAAGGCGGTTACTTTATGCATAATGAAGAAGCTGAGTATAACTTTTTATATCACATTGTTCCAACGTTAAAAGGTTTAGTTGATATTTACGCGACAACAGCAATCAAATTACGCATTCATAAAGGGGATACAGCGCCACTTATTAGAGTGAGAAGGAAAGAAAGAATTGATTGGTTGTCATTTCGTTTTGATATAAAAGGAATACCGGAAGCTGAAATTAAAGGTGTATTAGCGGCTCTTGAAGAAAAACGGAAATATTATCGGCTTGCGAATGGTTCTTTATTATCACTAGAGAGCAAAGAGTTTAATGAAATTAATCAGTTTGTAAAAGAATCAGGTATTCGAAAAGAATTTTTACATGGGGAAGAAGTGAATGTTCCGCTTATTCGGAGTGTAAAATGGATGAATGGACTACATGAAGGTAATGTTTTAAGTTTAGATGAGTCTGTTCAAGATTTAGTTGAAAGCATTCAAAATCCGAAAAAGTTAAAGTTTACAGTACCGCCAACTTTACATGCTGTAATGAGAGAGTATCAAGTATACGGGTTCGAATGGATGAAAACACTCGCCTATTACCGTTTTGGCGGTATTTTAGCAGACGATATGGGACTTGGAAAAACGCTGCAAAGTATTGCTTATATAGATTCTGTTTTGCCTGAAATTCGGGAGAAGAAGCTGCCTATATTAGTCGTTTCACCGTCCTCGCTCGTTTATAATTGGTTTAGTGAATTGAAAAAATTCGCCCCACATATTAGAGCGGTTATTGCAGATGGAAATCAAACAGAACGACGAAAAATCTTAAAAGACGTAGCGGAATTTGATGTCGTCATTACGTCATATCCATTACTAAGAAGAGATGTAAGGTCATATGCGAGGCCATTTCATACACTATTTCTTGATGAAGCACAGGCGTTTAAAAATCCTACAACACAAACTGCAAGAGCAGTGAAAACAATTCAAGCTGAATATCGTTTTGGACTAACGGGAACGCCTGTCGAAAATTCATTAGAAGAGCTATGGTCTATCTTTCATGTCGTATTTCCAGAATTATTACCAGGAAGAAAAGAATTCGGTGATTTAAGGCGTGAAGATATTGCGAAGCGCGTAAAACCGTTCGTATTAAGACGATTAAAAGAAGATGTATTACAAGAGCTTCCAGATAAAATAGAGCACTTACAGTCATCGGAGTTATTACCAGATCAAAAGAGACTATATGCTGCTTACTTAGCAAAATTAAGGGAAGAAACATTAAAGCATTTAGACAAAGATACGTTACGTAAAAATAAAATTAGAATTTTAGCTGGCTTAACGAGATTAAGACAAATATGTAATCATCCTGCTTTATTCGTTGATGATTACAAGGGGAGTTCAGCTAAATTCGAGCAACTGTTAGACATACTAGAGGAATGTAGAAGCACTGGTAAGAGAATTTTAATCTTTTCTCAATTTACGAAGATGTTGTCCATTATTGGTCGTGAATTAAATCGCCAAGCAATTCCATACTTTTATTTAGACGGGAATACACCTTCGCAAGAACGTGTAGAACTATGTAATCGGTTTAATGAAGGAGAAGGAGATCTATTCCTCATTTCTTTAAAAGCTGGTGGTACAGGTCTTAACTTAACAGGCGCTGATACGGTTATATTATACGATTTATGGTGGAATCCAGCTGTTGAACAACAAGCAGCAGATCGGGCATATCGAATGGGGCAAAAAAATACAGTACAAGTTATTAAATTAGTAGCACACGGAACCATTGAGGAAAAAATGCATGAACTACAAGAGAGTAAGAAACATTTAATCGCTGAAGTGATTGAGCCAGGAGAAGAGAAATTATCATCAATCACGGAGGAAGAAATTCGAGATATTTTAATGATCTAATAAAAAAAGCTATGCCTTCAAATGTATGAGGGTATAGCTTTTTTGTTGTAATAATTATATTTTGTTTTGTACAAAGTAAAGAAATCAAATGTTATTTCAATTATTTCTTTGTACCTTTACTTTTGTATGGCTTTGCTGCTTTCTTTTTCTTTGCGCTTGATTGCCAACGGTTCCATCCTTTACTTCCTGTACCTTGTCCTACACCTTTTTTCGGTTTTGCTTTCGTTTTACTCATATAATCACTCCGTTATATAAAAATCTTATTTGATAATAGTCAATGATTTAGAAAATACTCTTTATAAATGACTATGTTTGTTTTAAGTAAAAACAAACTGCTTGAATGCTATAGTATATCATGAATTTGCAAGTAAACTGAAAGGAATTACAAAGAAAATGAAAATAATACGAAATACTGCGGATTCTATATTTCGGACGATTACATTAATTGTTGTATATATGTTAGTTTCTGTTAGTGAAACGTTTTTTGGAATGCCCAGACAAAAGAAGTAAAGAAGGTATATTGGAAACAATCAATAAAGCCGTAAAATAAAGAATTGAAAAATATTTTAAAACTTTTTGTTGACTTTATTTATTTTTTGTATAGAATAATCATTAATAAAATGTTTCAGAGATGTGACAACAAAACGACTATGAAAGGACGAGTAGTAGTAGGACGTAGTCTAAGCGAGTCAGGGGTGGTGTGAGCCTGATACGAAGCCTA
Organism: Bacillus cereus group sp. BfR-BA-01408; assembly: GCF_022663305.1. Taxonomy (NCBI): domain Bacteria; kingdom Bacillati; phylum Bacillota; class Bacilli; order Caryophanales; family Bacillaceae; genus Bacillus; species Bacillus cereus group sp. BfR-BA-01408. Next base: position 25,640 of record NZ_JAKUFF010000022.1, read on the forward strand.
TTATGAAGAACCTCCTGGAGTTGCTAACCGAAATCCTTGACAGGAAAGTAGACTTAGCCGGGAACTTCGCCGTTACAAGAAGAACAGTATCGAGATACTTCATCTCCGTATTGTATAAGTGAGCAACCTCTGTTGCTAATTTGGGTGGTACCGCGGAACCAAAGCCTTTCGTCCCAGTTTTTTGGGAAAGAAGGGCTTTTTTTGTTGGCTTCTTTTCACAACATCCAAACATTTTAGGAGGAAACCACCATGTATCAATCATTAATGACAGTAAGAGAGACTCAAATCGCAATTAAGGAAGTTAAAACATTTTTCGAGGATCAATTAGCAAAACGACTTGAATTATTCCGTGTATCTGCACCATTATTCGTAACGAAAAAATCAGGACTAAACGATCATCTAAACGGTGTAGAACGTCCAATTGAATTTGATATGTTACACTCAGGAGAAGAATTAGAAATTGTGCACTCACTAGCGAAGTGGAAACGATTTGCACTGCATGAATATGGATATGAAGCTGGTGAAGGTTTATATACAAACATGAACGCGATCCGTCGTGATGAAGAACTTGATGCAACACATTCTATTTACGTTGACCAATGGGATTGGGAAAAAATCGTTCAAAAAGAATGGCGTACTGTAGATTACTTACAAAAAACAGTACTAACAATTTATGGAATATTCAAAGATTTAGAAGATCACTTATTTGAAAAATATCCGTTCCTTGGGAAGTATTTACCAGAAGAAATTGTGTTCGTTACTTCTCAAGAACTAGAAGATAAATATCCAGAATTAACACCGAAAGATCGTGAACATGCAATTGCAAAAGAACACGGTGCAGTCTTCATTATCGGAATTGGTGATGCACTTCGTTCAGGTGAAAAGCATGATGGACGCGCAGCTGATTATGATGATTGGAAATTAAACGGTGACATCTTATTCTGGCACCCAGTACTACAATCTTCATTTGAATTATCATCAATGGGAATTCGTGTTGATAGTAAATCACTTGATGAGCAGTTAACGAAAACAGGTGAAGACTTCAAACGTGAGTACGATTTCCATAAAGGTATTTTAGAAGACGTACTACCATTAACAATTGGCGGTGGTATCGGACAATCAAGAATGTGCATGTACTTCTTACGTAAAGCACATATCGGTGAAGTTCAATCTTCTGTATGGCCTGATGATTTACGTGAAGCTTGCAAGAAAGAAAACATTCATCTGTTTTAATAGAAGAGAGAGAATAACTCAAAGAGTTATTCTCTCTTTTTTATTGTGTAAACGAGTGGTTTACAGCGGATTTTACTAATAGTTTCTTTCTTTTTCATCTCCTATTATGTCATAATTTTTTAAAAGAGGGGACGTTATGAGCTTAGGAGAGCAGTTAAAAAAACTACGAGAGTCAAAGGGATTTTCACAAGAAGATGTTGCTAAAAAGATTGGTGTGACAAGGCAAGCAATATATAGATGGGAAAATAATAAAAGTTATCCTGATATTGATAATTTAATTTTGCTTAGCGAAATGTATAATGTTACGCTCGATGCGTTAATAAAAGGGAATCAAAACATGAAAGAAAAAATACATATTGATGAAGATGATGAGGATTTTGAGAAAGAGAACGAATTTGGTTTTTATATTGGATTTGGTTTGTTAATTATGAGTGCTTTCGTTGAATATGAAAAAATACAGGTGGTTGTATTAGGCGTTGCATTATTCATGATGGTATTTTACTCGGATGTGAAGAAAGTTATTTTGAATGAATATAGATCGTTTTTTCATAGGAAAGAGCGATAAGTTATAAAATGAGAAGAGTCAGTTATATTTCCTTGGAAAAGGTAAAGCGAATAATTAAATTATTTCATAATGATTTTTTGGATGTTAGTGATATGTTAAAGAACTGTTTGGATAGAGTCTTGAAATCTATGTGTAAAATGAAAATATATTTTTAAAAACTCAAACAAGCATAACCACGTTCTGGAGTGAGGACATGGTTAAAAATATAGTAGTTTCATTTATAATACATCACTTACTTGTTACCGAGTTCTTCCGCTAAACCGATTAAAATCCCTTCGGTCCACGAATGTAGCAGAGACGGTAAGAGTTCTCGTATTGAACTACTTCACCAACGAGTTGAGCACCATGCTTAGTAGTAAGCCTAGATACCATTTCATCAATGTCTTCAACGGTGAACATGACGCGCAAATAACCGAGGGCATTGACAGGAGCTGTCCGGTGATCTCCTATAGCGGGCGGGGTAAGAAATCGCGAAAGTTCAATTCGGCTATGGCCATCTGGAGTCACCATCATAGCAATCTCTACGCACTGCGAACCGAGTCCGGTTACGCGACCAGCCCATTCCCCCTCTACAGTGGCGCGCCCTTCGAGTTTTAACCCAATCTCCTCGAAGAAAGAGATTGCATGATCAAGGGATTCTACAACGATGCTAACATTGTCCATTCTGAGTAATTTATTTTTTGACATTGTCTTTATCTCCTTATATGTAAAAGTGTATTATCTAATCATCATCTTCATTATACTATTAAAAAGTTACAAATTCCTTTCAAACAAAAACACCTTGTCACAGTTTAGGAAAATGTGACAAGGTGTTTTTAAGTATGTCATATAGTATCTTGTTAACAAACAATACCGAGACTTCCTTGCAAAAATATTTCTATCCTGTACGGCATTAAATGATCCGATTGTTGTATAGAATTAATTGTATTTTTTTAATGACACATAAATTTCTTGTCACTCTATATAATGCAAACAGCTTTCTATTTTTAATAGGAAGGAAATAGATTCATATAATTTGTTTTAAGTAGTACCGCTGGAAATTAACTCATTTGTACTAAAGGCACAATTTTCGCCATAAATGATTGATGCAGTGCCTCAACACCTGTCACTAAATGAAGGCGGTCAATAACGACAGACACTTTAATTTCTGATGTACTTACCATTTTAATATGAATATTTTCTTCTTTTAAAGTAGTGAACATATTCGCAGCAACACCTGGATTAGAGACCATACCAGATCCTACAATTGATACTTTTGCTAAATGATTTTCATATTCTACTGCTTCATAGTGAAGTGCCTCTTGATTTTGTTCCAATACTTCTAATGTTTCTCTTAAATCATTAGAATGGATGGAGAAGGAGAGATGAACAGTTCCTTCATTAGTAATACTTTGAATGATGATATCTACATTAATATGTGCCGCTGCTAATGTAGAGAAAACAGTTGAAAGTGAACCTTGTTCTAATCCTTTCACTGTGATGCGTGTAATATTATCTTCAAATGCAATACCTTTAACGATTGATTGTTGTTCCATGTTACATTCTCCTTTTACAATTGTTCCGTTTTCTTGTTCCATACTTGAGCGAACTTCTAAAATGACATTATGATTTTTAGCAAACTCAACAGCACGCGGGTGTAATACACCAGCACCGAGGTTTGCAAGTTCTAACATTTCGTCATAAGAAATTTCATCTAATTTATAAGCATCTTTTACAACTCGTGGATCCGTCGTATATACGCCAGTCACATCTGTGTAAATATCACATTTTTTTGCGTTTAGTGCAGCAGCTAATGCGACAGCAGTTGTATCAGAACCGCCTCGTCCAAGCGTTGTAATTTCAAAATCTTCACTGACTCCTTGGAAACCAGCTACAATAACAATCGTGCCTTTAGTAAGATAAGATTGAATTCGATCTGTATTAATTTCAGTAATCCGTGCACTACTATGTAAAGATTCTGTCGTAATACCAGCTTGCCATCCTGTTAATGAAATCGCGTTATACCCTTTTGCTTGTAGTGCCATCGTTAATAATGAAATAGTTACTTGCTCTCCTGTCGATAGAAGCATATCCATTTCACGTTTACTTGGATTTTCTGTAATTGCGTTAGCAAGTGCTACAAGTTCATCTGTACTTTTTCCCATTGCTGAAACGACAGAGACGATACTATGTCCTCGTTCATATTCTTCAATAATTAAATTTGCTACATGTTGAATACGCTCAACACTTCCGACAGAAGTGCCACCAAATTTTTGTACAATCGTTTCCATTACGAATTCCTTCTTTCATCCATTTTTAAGAATAGATTAGGACATATATAAATCCCAATATTCCTGTAGTTACCAGAGAAAAACAAAAAACACCATCTCAAATAAGTGAGGATGGTGCTGTTACAGGAAAAGGGAAACAGAAAACGGAGCTAATAAAAAAACCGCCAAAAAAGGAATACCATGAAAATGATATCTCTTTTTTGTAGATAGCTCTTCATACATACGCGTCTGTACATATGACAGTTCTGTTTCTATTCGAAAACAGCCCCAATCGATACATACAGAGAAATATATCGATTTCGGCAATACTTCCTTTCATCTAATTTCATAGACCTCCCTGTGTCTCCATTAGAATACTCATAAGTATCGCAACCTCTATCTCACGTTTTAGGCGAGAGTGTTTGATTTATGAAGTTGTTGGTAACATTTGTTTTATAATAATTTAAATTTTTCGAGGAATCAAGTGTTTTATATATATTTTAAAAATTCTATTTTTTTACGAGGGAGTTTGTGAAAAATGTAGCAAAATAAATTTATTACATGTACATTAAAATTATAGTTCATTGGAGGTGGAAGAATGAAAGGGAGAAAGCCTATTTATGTTTCAGCAGACATGTAATAGATAGTAAGGAATACAACGGCTTAGTTGATAAAATGGATGATTTTCATAGTGAGGCATTTGACGTGACGAAGATACCTTTAAGCATTATTCGGTTTTATGAAAATACAAAAGAGTATGAGTTACAATCGCATATTAAATGGACTCGTTCGTTCCGCCTGTTAGCATTTTGTTATGAGAAAATGAGTAAGCGTGTAGGACAAATACATTTAGGAATGGGCGGCAAGTGGGAAACAATGCACGGCTCTATCATAGGGGTAATGGATGAGAAGGATGGAAGGGAGAATGTAAGAGCTTGGTTAAGAAAAAATGAAGCAGGAGCATCTATTTTTGTAGCTCTTTACTCAAAACATACGTATAAGAATGAGACATATATGAATATCGCATTGCCTCTACCATATTCGAATATGACGGGGATTTTAAAATTACGTAATGATAATAATAATTTAATTATTACTAGTAAGCTGAGAAGAAATGGTAAGGGAGATGAGGGGATTTATTTACATACTCGTTTCTTTACAGTACGGTTACCGTTAGCTGAGACGTTTATTATTAAAGAGGGCACCAATCAAATGTTAGAAGCTAACCATAAAATGTGGATATTTGGAGTTAAGTTTTTAGAAATTGATTATGAGATTAAGAAAATAGAGGAGAAGTAAGAAAAGCTTGGAGAGATTCCAAGCTTTTTTACGTATGGGTAATTGTCATAGCGACTTGTTTATCTAAGTCTTTGTCCCAAACACGTTGAATTTCAAATGTACCTTTTTCAAAAAATAATGGAAATCTTTCTTTAAACCAATCTTGCATAGGAAGATTTAGTGCTGTATCGATTGGTACCCATAATAATTCGCCTTCAGGAGGATTCGAAAGGAGTTCACCTTCAAATGAATCTGTCCAATAGTTAAATACCATATATCGAACATTTTCTTTCGGATTTACGTATTCATCTAATCCTTTAAAAGTTAAATTTGAAACAAGTAATCCAGTTTCTTCTTTTACTTCCCGTTTAGCAGCTTGAACGATACTTTCTGGAAAATCTACTTTTCCGCCGGGAGCGATGTAACCAGGGAAGCCAAGGTGATTGGGGCGCTGTATTAACAATACTTTGTTATTCCGCTGAATCATACACATTGTATACATACGGTGCTCTATATCTTTCCAATTGTTGCTCATATGAATCTCTCCTCTTAATAAAATCTTATAGTTTTTAACTATAGTTATGTATGACAAAAAATACAATAATAATACAATATTATACAATTTTCAATTGACTATTACTAATTTTCAGAACTATAATGAGTCTGTTACATAAATACATCGTACTTGAGAGGGGAATATATTCTATGAAAAATAGAATAATCGCAGCAGGAGTAATTGCAGCTAGTATATTATCGTATTCATCTAGTAGTTTCGCGCAAACGAAAAAATTTCCAGATGTCCCAGCTAAACATTGGGCAGAAGACTCTATTTACTATTTAGTAGAGAAAGGTGCAGTTACAGGTAACGAAAAAGGAATGTTTGAGCCAGGAAAAGAAATCACTCGTGCAGAAGCAGCTACAATGATGGCTCAAATCTTAAACTTACCAATCGATAAAAATGCTAAACCATCTTTCGGTGATTCTCAAAACCAATGGTATACCCCATTCATCGCAGCTGTAGAAAAAGCTGGCGTTGTAAAAGGGAAAGGAGCGGGCGTATTCGATCCAACTGGGAAAATTGACCGAGTTTCAATGGCCTCTCTTATTGTAGAAGCTTACAAATTAGATTCTAAAGTAAATGGTACTCCAGCAACTAAATTCAGTGATCTAGAAAAAAGTTGGGGTAAAGCAAAAGCTAACATTCTAGTTGAATTAGGGATTTCTATTGGAACTGGTGAAAAATGGGAGCCTGAAAAAATTCTAACTAAAGCAGAGGCAGCTCAATTTATTAAAAAGGCAGATTCTCTTAAAATAGGTAACCCTTTAGTAGAAAAGGTAGTTATTATTGATCCTGGTCATGGAGGATTTGATCCGGGGAATCCAGGACAAGGCGTAGAGGAAAGTAAAATTGTATTTGATACATCTTTAAGATTACAGAAGTTGTTAGAAAAAAATACACCTTTAAAAGCTTTGTTAACACGTGAAGAAAATGGAAATCCAGGAAGTAACAAAAATGAATCTCTTGCGAATCGAGTAAAATTTGGTCAAGAGAACAATGCAGATATATTTGTAAGCATTCATGCAAATTCTTCTGAAAAACATGATGGTCATGGAACGGAAACATATTATTATAAAAAATCCAAGCGTGGAGAAGAGACACAGATTGAAAAGGATAGTGAAGTATTAGCGAATAAAATTCAAAATAGAGTAGTAGAAGCACTACATACAAGAGATAGAAAGATAAAAGACAATCACTCACTTTATGTAGTAAATAATAATACAGTACCAGCAGTTTTAACAGAGCTTGCCTTTATTGATAATGATATAGATAATGGTAAATTAGCTACTGAATCAGGAAGACAAATTGCTGCTGAGGCAGTTTATGCTGGTATTTTAGATTATTATGAATGGAAAGGTTTCGATGTTGCAAAATATCGTTTAGCTAAATAACAATGTTGATTGCTAAGCCCATCGCCTTTATATAGATGGGCTTTTTATGTGATTTTATGTAATTTTGTATCGGAATAAAAAGATATATCGTATTATATTGATTATAAATAAAATAATGGTAGATTAGTTGATTTTTATCACGTATACTTTTACTGTTGACTATTTAAGAGTTTGTTAGTTTAATAGGGAAAATTATACGATAAAGGGAGGCAAGTTAACACGGGACAAGCATATAAAAAACGTGTTAAAAAATTTATGAAAAAAGTTATTTCTAATGTGTTAGCAGTGACAGTCGCGCTTCAAGTAGTGATGGCTCCAGCAACTTCGTTTGCATCTACAAAAGAATTTCCAGACGTTCCAAAAAATCATTGGGCACTTGAAGCAATTACTGATTTAACGTCAAAAGGGATTATTGCAGGTTACGATAATGGTAAATTCGGCTTCGGAGATGTTGTAACTCGTGAGCAAGTAGCAGCATTAATGTATCGCGCATTAAAACCAGAAGCAAAAAGTGATTATAAAAATCCATACTCTGATATTAGTGCAGGAACGACAATGTTCCCAAAGGAAATTTTAGCATTAACAGATATGGGGATTTTCGTAGGTGATGATAAAGGAACGTTTAGACCGAAAGAATCATTAACTCGTGCTGAAATGTCTGTTATTTTGCAAAGAGCATTTAAATTAGAAGTAAAAGCACCACATACATTTAATGATATAGATGCATCATATTGGTGGGCAAAAGAAGCAATTAGTGCATTGCAATCTAATGGTGTATCAATAGGGAATGGACTTGGAGGATTTGATCCATCAGGTGTATTAACACGTGAAAGCTATGCACAATTGTTATATAGAGCGATGCAAATTAAAAAGGATGTTCCTGCTGAACAGCCTTCATATATTAATCTAGATGTGACATTACCATCTAACGTAACAGCGCAAGAGATTGATAATTATATTCAAAGATTCCATCCAGATAGCCCGTTAGTTGGAATTGGACAAGACTTTATTAAAGCGCAAAATGAGTATGGTGTGAATGCACTATACTTAGCTGCACATGCAATCTTAGAATCTGGTTACGGTAAATCAGAAATTGCATATCGTAAACATAATTTATTTGGTTTAAGAGCATATGATCGTGATCCATTTGCATATGCAAAATATTTGCCGTCATACGGACTAAGTATTTCATATAACGCTGATTATGTAAAAAAGAACTACTTAGAAGAGGGTGCAAGATATTTCAAAGGTTACACATTGCCAGCAATGAATGTTATGTATTCAACAGATACAGCATGGGCTGGAAAAATCGCTAATATCATGGAACGCATTAAGCCTTTTAATAAAGCAGATTACCAAAATGCAAAACGACTACCGAAAAACCCTAATACATTAAATGTAGAAGTATTAAGTGAAGCGATTCCTTATACAGATTATGCAAAAGATGCAAAAGCTACTGTCCAATCGGTAGGATCTTACTATCAAGTTCCATTCCCGTTTAACAATCCAATTAAGAGTGTACCAAATGTGACACAAAATGAAGTTGGAAAATTAGAAAATGGTACAAAAGTAAATGTATATCGTGAAGATCCAAATGGCTGGGTAGAATTTTCATTTGAAAATGCGCAAGAAAAATATTGGACATTGAAGAAGAACTTAAAATTATAAATAAAAAGGTGTTTTCATTTATGAAAACACCTTTTTATTTATATTCATCAAGTAATATTCCATAGTATGTAATATCCATAGGTTCACCAGATTTTACAACATGCTGTTTAAACGTTCCTTCATGTTTCATTCCGATTTTCTCCATAATTCGCCATGAACCAGGATTATTTGTAAAAGCTGCAGCGAATATTTTATTTAAATGCAGCTCGTTGAATCCATAGTGTAGTAGTGTTTTCGCTGCTTCGGTACCAAATCCATTTCCCCAATAAGGCTTTCCAACCCAATAGGCCAGTTCCCCACGTTTATGAATATGATTTAAATTTAAATTAATTACACCTATTAATTCTTTATTATTCTTATCTATTATAGAAAAAATCACAACTTTTTTATCGATCTCTGCTTGTATCATATGTGTAATGAAATCTTTTGCAGAGCCTTTTGGATATGGGTGTGGAATAGATAGGGTTGTTTTAGCAACATCATAATCGCTAGCTAATTTTTCGATTACTAGAGCGTCATATAATTGTAATGAGCGTAGTATGAGTCTTTCTGTCTCAATTGTTTTCATATATTATCTCCTTTATGTTCTTGATAATATTACCATAAATTTAATAATTTCATATATAATTAGATTGAATATTATTAAAAATAAAACATTTTATTAGGAGGATTTAATCCTTCGAAAAGAGGAGAGAGGTATGCAAGGAGAAATACCAACAGAGAAAAAATTAAGCTATATCGGTAAATTGCTATTGCCAGTTAAAGCGTCACCACATTTTAAATTTTTATGGATTGGGCAATTGCTTTCGACTTTAGGTAGTTCGATAACGATGGTTATTTTGCCAGTCGTTGTGTATTCATTAACTGGTTCAACAGTTGTAATGGGAATGACTATGGCAATGTACATGCTCCCTAATATTCTTGCGTTACCGTTTGCTGGATTAGTCGTAGATCGAATGGATCGGGTGAAAGTAATGTTATTTACAGATATAATTCGCTGCATATTAATGCTATTACTTGCAACACTTATATTTATGGATGTATTAACAATTCCACTTCTATATGTACTTGTAGCATTATATGGACTTATGGAAGGCATATTTCAGCCAGCGTATGCGGCTGTAAGAGCGAAAGTATTTGTACCAGAAATTCGCAATGCAGCTAATGCATTAACGCAAATGAGTAATCAAGGTATACGACTAATTGGACCAGCTCTTGGAGGATTAATCGTTTCAGTTGCATCTGCTGGAATAGGGTTTGGACTAGATGCAGTAACGTATTTGTTATCATTTTTTTGTTTATTATTTTTAAGAGAAATAAAGTTTAAAAAAGTAAAATCTATTGAAAAGAAAAAAGTCGATTATAAACAAGAGTTTATGGAAGGTGTTTTTGTTTTAAAAAGTCATCCGTGGCTATGGATTACAATTTTAGTCTTTTCTTTCATCAATATTTGTTATGCAGGAATTATCGTCGTATTAATTCCATGGTTATTTAATGTTCATCATCATTTTGAAGCATATGTGTATGGATTAGGCATGGCATCCTCTGGTGTTGGAGCTGTAGTTGCTGCGCTAATATTTGGCGGGAGAGAACGGTGGTATAAGCGGGGAGTACTTGCCTATGGTGGTGTTTTAATAAGTGGTTGTGCGCTTTTAATAATGCCGTTCATTACTTGGGCACCTGTTTTAATTATATTAATGGCAATTGAAGGGTTCGGTATGATGATATTTGGACTCATTTGGGAGACGAGTTTACAAGAGCTTGTGCCAGAAGAAGCATTTGGAAGAGTGGCAAGCCTTGATATGTTAGGTTCATTTGCTTTATTGCCACTAGGTTATGTAGTTGTAGGGTGGTTAGCTACTGTCATAGGTGGCGAGATAACGATTATAACACTAGCTATTTTAGTACTTGTAACAATTGGAGTAGCATTATGTGTGCCGAGTATTCGAAGATTTGATTGATGATATAAGGGAAGGTGGGAACGACTTATATGCTTATAGAAAATTTGAACGATATAGTCGCAAAGGAATGGGACAACCAATATACTTTGCAGGAAAAGGTCTTTGAAGCAAAAAATTTCACAGTCTATATTGCTACCCAAAGAGAAAATAAGCTAGCATATAATCAACTAGTATTAATAAAACATTTTTGTAACGAAAAGCCTTCCGTGCATATTTGGTATAAGAAAATTAGCACCGATGCAACAAAACTGGACATCACAAAAGAAGTGACAGAAGCCATTCAAACTGGTTTTGTAAATGAAGAGTAAGCCCTAATTAAATTAGGGCTTACTCTTCATTAAATACAAATGTTTGTTTCATTTTTTTACTTTCATTTACTGGATGGCCGTTGTAAGAAAAGTTCTTTTCTTCCCAAGTAATCACAACTTTAAAATTATGGCTATTAAAGTCTAATGGGAATACCATGTAGTCAAAGCTTGTATGACTTTTAGAAATATTTTCATTAGGTGTAGTAGGTTTAAAGGTAGCTTTAGAGGTAGGATTGTTATCAAGTATTTCCACGGATACGTTTGATACATCATGACCGATGTTTTTTACGAGTAAACTATATGTATCAAATACACCTTGTTTTGGCTGGATTGCTTGCTTGTTTACGTTATGAGATTTATCAATTTCGATATACCATTGTTTAGACTTTGATGCAATTGGTAGTGATTGAAATGTGTATGCACTAGCTTGTATTGGTAGTGCTAAGCATATAAGCGTAAAGAGAGTTAATATTTTTCGTTTCATTTTTTGAGAGCTCCCATTCTGTAACGGATTTATTTATTATTATCTTCTCTTTATGTTAAGATATACTATATAATATAAGGGGTTCGTTTTATGAATATTGGGTTAGGAGTTATTATATTATTTGCTATGCTTGTATTTAGTTTTATTACAGCTTTTTCTAAACAAGAAAGCCGATCCGCCTTTAGGCATGGAATGAAATGAAAGGGAAGTTGGATCCGGAATACTACTAAAAACCGTAAGGATCGTGGTTCTTTAAGTATCCGAAGTTTAGATAGTGTCTTCAGATTTTTTGTTTTAATTTTTCGGAAATAAATGATAATAGAAGAATGTTTTAAAGTGTTGGTTGAAGGGATATGTAACGAGCTTGATATGGTTAATATGGCAATGGTATGTGATACTAACAGCGTTCATTTGTTTTTAATTAAACGGACGGTCATCCCCTTAGCCCTACAAATAAAATGATTAATATCAAAATGTTTAAGAGAAGAATTCCCTCATCATAACGTTAAATGTAATAGGATGTTTATGTTTAGGGGATTAAAGAAGGAAGCTGTGTAAAGGTCATACTACACAGCTTTTTTGTACGTCTAATTTTAGAATAATCGATTAAGCGTATTTAATTGTTACGTATACGTAGTTCTGTCTCACTATCAAAAAAATGTGCTTTTGTTAAACTAAAGGCTACTGAAAGCTTATCGCCAGCTTTCAGTTCTGATCGAGCATTAATTCGTGCGACAAAACTTTGATTTTCAAGTTTTCCATGTATCATAGTCTCAGCGCCTAATAGTTCAGCAACTTCAACATTAATTTCGACAGTTGAATCGGGAGAAGATTGAAGGACAATTGGTTCATCGTGAATGTCTTCTGGACGAATACCGAGTATAAGTGTTTTTTTGTTATATCCCTTTTTCTGCAATTTTTTTAATTGCCCTTCTGGTACTTTAAAACGAATATTTTCTATATGAAAATAGTTATCTTTTAATGTTCCAGTAAAAAAATTCATGGCCGGAGAACCAATGAATCCGCCAACAAAAACATTTTCAGGAGTATCATAGACTTCTTTTGGTGTACCAACTTGTTGTATGATACCATCTTTCATCACAACAAGGCGTGATGCCATTGTCATTGCTTCCGTTTGGTCATGTGTTACATATATAGTAGTTGTGTTTAAGCGGCGATGAAGCTTAGAAATTTCTGAACGCATACTTACACGTAATTTAGCATCTAAATTGGATAGAGGCTCGTCCATTAAGAATACTTTTGCATCACGAACGATAGCTCTTCCTAATGCAACACGCTGGCGCTGTCCACCCGATAATGCTTTTGGTTTTCGCTTTAAATAATCTTCAAGACCTAATATTTTTGCTGCCTCAGTTACACGACGATTAATTTCATCTTTTGGTAGTTTTCGTAATTTTAAACCAAACGCCATATTATCGTAAACAGACATATGTGGGTATAGTGCGTAATTTTGAAATACCATTGCAATGTCACGATCTTTTGGAGCGACGTCATTCATAAGTTTACCATCAATATAAAATGAGCCGTCAGAAATGTCTTCTAAACCTGCAATCATACGTAGAGTAGTTGATTTTCCACAACCAGAAGGACCAACAAATACAATAAACTCTTTATCTTGAATATGTAAATTGAAATCAGAAACAGCAGTTGTTTTATTATCGTATAATTTGAAAATATGATTTAATACGAGTTCAGCCATTATACATCGCCCCTATTTTTATAATTAACTGAATTATAAGTTTTATTTAATGTAAGGTGAATTGGTAAGTTGCACAAAAAATGTTAATTTTTTTATGCAAAATTACGAGATGTTCAAAGAAAGAAAAGCCAAATAAACAGCCACAGCACCTTCAAATGTTTTTATATTCAATCCTGTTTTTTCAATAAATTTGTCAATTCTATACTGTAAAGTATTTCGGTGTAAATATAATTGTTTAGCCGCAAGTGATACATTTAAATTACATTGGAAGAATACTTTAATACTCTCTATTAGTTCTTTATCATTGGAAACATTTTCTAATAAACGGTTTGTATATTTTTCTCTCTTTTCTTTTGGTAATAAGGTCATTAATTGATAAGGGAGAAGTTGTTCAATGTATGTAATTTTCTTTGATAAATAGGGAGAAAGATAAGAAAATAAATTTCGTTCCCATTGATACAAGTGAGAAACTTGATTGGTTTGGGTGTAGTGTCTGCCGACAAAAAAGGATAAGGATATAAAAAAATCTGTTTCTAGCGTATCAAGGGCTGTTTGCAATCTATATTCAGATGTATTTTCTGTTAAGATGAGGACTCCAGTTTGTGAAGTTTCCCATATTGTAGGAGTATCAAAACCAAGTATTGAATGTAAAGCATTATGAAATTCTTCTCGTTCCGTTATAGGATGTGTTGTGAAGAAATGTAAAAAGCGTACAGATGTTATTTGAATATCTTTACTCTGATATAACGCTTCGTACCAATACTTTTCTATTTTTGTTTCGTAGCATGTGTCAGTATGGATGGGAGTTAAGAGGGATGAAAGCAATTGCCCCTCCCGTTTATGTAAGCGAGATTTACGAATTCCTACTCTATTCCCGTCAATCAAAAACCAACTGTAATCTTCAGAAAGTATTGCTTCATTAATTTTTATATCTTTAGCGTAATATTTTTTTAATTGTTGAATCATATGAACACTCCTTATCTTTATATTATTTATTAATAACAAATTATATAGGGATAATGGATTAAGATGGTTTGTTATAAAATTAAAAAAATTCAGAAAATATATTGCGGAGGAAAAAGTGATAGTGTTATACTTCATAACAACTGGTAATGACAACATCATGTCGTGATTAAATTGGTATATGTATAAATAATATATCAATGATAGTTTATTCCTTCAACTGGTAATGACATAAGTCTACTAAATTTGATAGGGAAGGGAGAGAAGAGCATTGTTTTTTATCAATGAATATTTTTTGTAAACGTTTTCTTTAAGGGGAGCTCCAAACCTTTTGTAAAGTTGATTATATTAGTTTAATTTGTCATCAGTGAGTTAAAAGAAACATAAGTAAAGATTTTGTTATATAGATGATTATTTTCAGGGGAGGAACAGGGATGAAAAAGTGGTTTATTTTCTTTTTGTCAACATTGTTATTGACAATAGTAGGCTGTTCTAACAGTGGCGAAAAAGTTAACACGTCATCTAAAGATGAAAAAATAGAATTACGATATGCACTTTGGGATAAGAAACAGCTACCAGCAGTGGAGAAAGTGGTCCAACAGTTTAATGAAAAACATCCGAATATTAAGGTGAAAATAGAATTAACAGCGTACGGGCAGTATTTTCAGAAGCTTGAAACGGCAGCAACAGGAAATGCATTGCCGGATGTATTTTGGATGAATGGTCCAAATGTTGTGAAATACGCTTCGGGGAAAGTATTGATGCCTTTGGATGATAAAGCGAAAAAGGATAAGTATAAATTGGAAAATTATCCGAAATCTTTAGTTGATTTATATACAGTAGATAATAAAACTTACGGTATTCCAAAAGATTTTGATACAACGGCACTTTGGTATAATAAAAAATTATTTGATGAAGCTGGAGTAGCATATCCAGATGATTCATGGGATTGGGAGAAAATGAAAGAAGCTGCAAAAAAATTGACGAAAAAGGAAAAAGATGTTTGGGGATTTGCAGCAGCAATGGGAAATCAAGGTGGCTATTATGATCTCATTTACCAAAATAAAGGGTATGTTCTTTCTAAAGATAAAAAAACAGTAGGATTTAATAAACCACAAGCAATTGAAGCGTTTAATTATAACATTAGTTTTATTAAAGAAGGATTATCACCAACATTTGCTCAAATGACAGAGACAACAGCATCTGATTTGTTTTTATCAGGTAAAGTAGCGATGATTTTTGATGGGCCTTGGATGGTACCAGAATATAAGAAAAATCCTGATTTAAATATTGCTGTTATGCCAAAAGGGAAAGAAAGAGCTGTTATGATTCATGGTCTAGCAAATGTCATCTCAGCGAAAACAAAATATCCGGATGCAGCTTGGGAATTTGTGAAATATTTAGGTTCTAAAGAGGCAGCAGATGTGTTTGCAGAAACTGGAACAGTTATTCCTGCTTTTAATGGAACACAAGAAGCATGGGTTAAATCCGTTCCAAACTTGAATTTACAAGCGTATATCACTGGTCTTGAATATTCTTACCCATTACCGAGTGTGAAAAATACAGGAGCTTTATGGGAGCAAGAAACAAAAGTATTAAAAAGGGTATGGGGAGGAGAATTGAATGTTGAAGATGCAACAAAAGAATTAACAGAGAAAGCAAATGAAGTTCTTTCTAAAAAATAAGGAGAGGGATCCTCTCCTTGCTTTAAATCAAAAATTATGGGAGGAGTGAAGAGATGGAGGATCTATCAATAAAGGTAGTGGAGCAAAAAAACACACATATACAAAAAAAATATAAAAAGAAAAAGAAATTAGATTATATATGGGCATATGTCATGATTGCCCCAACTATGCTAGGATTATTCATTTTTTATATGTGGCCAATTTTGCAAAATATTTATTTTAGTTTTACAGCGTGGGATGCGTTTGGTAGCTATGAATGGATTGGATTAGAAAACTATAAAAAGATGTTTACTGATCAAGATTTAGGAAAGGCTTTTCAAAATACATTTATTTATATCGTGCTTACTGTTCCAATCAGTATATTTTTATCCATCATATTAGCGGTGCTATTAAATCAAAACATTAAAGGGAAATCCCTGTATAGAACATTATATTTTTTACCTGTTATTACAATGCCTGCTGCAATCGCGATGGTATGGAAATGGATCTATAATTCTGACTATGGGTTACTCAATTACATGTTATCATGCTTTGGAATTGATGGTCCTAATTGGCTTACCAACCCTAACATTGCATTATATTCAATTATTATAGTTGCGATTTGGGGTGGGATAGGATATAACATGGTTATTTTTCTATCTGGTCTCCAAAACATCCCTAAAACATACTATGAAGCAGCAATTATGGATGGAGCCCGGCCAATTACAATTTTCTTTAAGATTACATTGCCACTTTTATCGCCAGTTATTTTCTTTGTAACGATTATGTCTTTAATTGGGGCATTTCAAGTATTCGATCTCATCTTTATGATGATTGGTAGAACAAGTAATGTAATTGAAAATACACAATCTATTGTTTATTTATTTTATCAAAATGCCTTTATTTTGAATGAAAAAGGATATTCGGCAGCCATAGCAGTTGTATTATTAATTATTATATTAATCATTACAGCGATTCAAATGATATTACAGAAAAAGTGGGTGCATTATGATGAATAAAAGAGTAGGTGCAGTCAATAAAAATAAAATTATGATTCATGCAATGCTTATCATAGGTGCCTTATTAACCATGGGTCCTTTTATTTGGATGATATTAACGTCTCTAAAGACTTATGCAGAATCTGTTCAAGTTTCACCAGTTATTATCCCATCTCAATTTATGTGGAGTAACTATACGGAAATATTCAACTTATTACCATTTTTAAAATTTATGATGAATACTGTAATTGTTACAATAGCTAGAACGATTGGGCAGTTGTTTTTATGCTCATTAGCAGCTTATGCTTTTGCTAGAATACAATTTCCAGGTAGAAGTGTACTGTTTTTACTTACTCTTTCCGTCCTAATGGTTCCAGCTCAAGTGTTTTTGCTTCCACAATATTTAATTATGGTAAAACTGGATTGGTTGAATACATTACAAGCGGTAATTGTACCTGGGTTATTTAGTGCATTTGGTACCTTTTTATTGCGTCAGTTTTTTATGGGCGTTCCAAAGGAACTAGAAGAAGCAGCGAGATTAGATGGTTGCAATCACTTCCAAATTTATTGGTATGTTATGCTGCCACTTGCGAAACCAGGTTTAATTGCACTTGGTATATTTACAACACTCTGGTCTTGGAATGAATTGATGTGGCCGATGATTGTAAATAATTCACCAGATATGATGACATTATCAGTTGGCTTATCTTCACTACAAGGGCAATATGCAACAAACTATCCTGTACTAATGGCGGGATCATTTTTAGCGATTTTACCAATGTTGTTATTGTTTATTTTTTTACAAAAACAATTTATTGAAGGAATTACAATTACAGGTGGAAAATAAGAATAATAGAATAGGAGAGGATATGTATGATTACGGCGGCATTAATTGGGGCAGGAAGTCGTGGAATGTACGCTTATGCTTCTTACGCGTTAGAACATCCAACAGAGATAACTTTTGTTGCGGTTGCAGAATTGGATAATGCAAAAAGACAGAAATTCTCTGAAATGCATAACGTTTCGGAAGATATGCAATTTGAAACATGGGAAGAGTTATTAGCGAAAGAAAAGCTTTGTGATGTATTGCTTATTTGTTCGCCCGACCGGTTTCATTATAAACCTGTAATGCAAGCGATTGAGAAGGGATACAAAATTTTATTAGAAAAACCAATGTCACCAAGTCCTACAGAGACATTGGAAATTGCAGAGGCTGCCACGAGATATAACGTGTTATTAACGGTATGTCACGTGTTAAGGTATGCACCATTCTATAGGACTTTAAAAGAAATTGTTGATCAAAAGAAGATAGGGGATATCGTTTCAATTCAATGGAATGAAAATGTCGGTCATTGGCATCAAGCACATAGTTTTGTAAGAGGGAATTGGCGTAATAAGTCTGAATCAAGTTCAATGATTTTGCAAAAATGTTGTCATGATATGGATGTGCTACAATGGCTTGTGGGTGCAGAGTGTGAAAAGATTTCATCTTTTGGAAGTTTGACTCATTTTAAATCTGAACATGCACCTAAGGGTTCGACGTTACGTTGTACAGATGGTTGTGAAGTTGAGGGAAACTGCCAATATTCTGCTCTAAAATGGTATTTACATGAGAGAGATGAATGGCCAGCGAATGTAGTTTCTATTGATACAAGCATTGAAAATAGACTGGAGGCACTAAAAAAGGGACCTTATGGGCGTTGTGTGTACCATTGTGACAATGATGTTGTGGATCATCAAGTAGTAAATTTGCTGTTTGATAATGATGTAACAGTTGCTTTTACAATGTCTGCATTTACAAAAGAGTGTTGCCGTACGTTTAAAATTATGGGAACACATGGTGAAATTCATGGTCATGATGTATTAAATGAATTGAAGGTCAAATATTTTTCAGGTGAAGTTGAAACGATTTACCCAAAAACAATAGAAGGTGGACATATGGGAGCAGATAATGCAATTATGACTGATTTTATCGAAAAGGTAAAAAGCAATAAAACAGAAAGTTTAACGTCTGCAATGATTTCGGCAAATAGTCATTTGATTGCATTTGCTGCTGAAAGATCAAGAATAACGGGTGAAACAGTAAATCTTAAGCAATATGTGAAAGAGTTACAACAATCGATGAATCTAGCAAAGTAAGAAGAGTGCATATAAAGAAACAAATTAAATATACGATTCAAGTAAATTTTAACAGATAGAATAAGCTTATCTTTCTCTGTGAGAAAGTAATGGTAATTCCTATTTTCATTCGATATAATAGCCATAAACTGGTCATAACAACTTTATAGATGAGGGAGTAAAACATGATTGCAAAAGATAATCGAACACCATTATACTACCAACTAATGGATATTATTGTGGAGCAAATTGAAACTGGGAATTTACAAGAACATGATAAGCTTCCATCAGAACGTGAACTATGCGAGATTCATGATGTAAGTAGAACAACAGTAAGGCAGACGATGCAAGAATTAGAAAAAGAAGGATATATTTATAAAAAACATGGTAAAGGGAGTTTTGTCTCACCTCGTGTATTTAATCAAAGTCTTGTCCGTTTTTATAGTTTCACAGAAGAAATGAAAAAATTTGGAAAGGTTCCATCATCAACAGTCGTATCATTTTCCATAATTCATTGCGATAAAAAAATATCGAAAATTATGAATCTTAACAATGGAGAAGAGGTGTATCAAATTACGAGATTAAGGTTAGCTGATAAAGAACCCATGCTATTTGAAACATCTTATATTCCTGTAAAGTTCTTTCCATATTTAACGAAGAAAGAATTAGAAGAAACACCAATGTACGAGATTTTCCGTAAAAAATACCAAGTTCATATCACACGTGCGGTGGAAAGTTTCAAAGCGATTGCAGCAGAAAAAGAGCATGCAACATGGCTACAAGTTGAAAAGAATGAACCATCTTTATCTCTAGAACGTATTGCATATGCGAAAGAAAATATAATTGAATACACACAGACCATTGCAAGAGGAGATAAATTTACTTACACAGTTGAATTACAATAAGTATAGTTATACTTATTGTAATTCAACTGGTAATGATGACGTGATAAGATGTGGACTAATATTAAGGGGGTTCTGAAATGTTATTACATGCAAATGATGAAATAAGAGAAACATATGGAGCGTGTTTTACAGCGAAAGAAATTGCACAACAGCCAGATCTTTGGGAGCAAGTATATTTGAATTTTCAAAGCAAACATCATGAAATTATAGACTTCTTTTCACGTATTTCAAGAGATCATGAACAAGTGAGGGTGATTTTCACTGGTGCAGGGACATCCGCTTTTGTTGGAGACACAATTGTTCCATATGTAAAAAGGATTACGGATTTAAAGAAAATGCATATTGAAAGCATTCCAACAACAAATATAGTCTCAAGTCCTTATTACTATCTTCAGCCAGACATCCCAACAATTTTAGTGTCCTTTGCTCGCTCAGGCAATAGTCCAGAAAGTGTAGCGGCAGTGCAATTAGGAGAACAAATTATTCATTCAGTTTATCATATTATTTTAACATGTAATGAAGAAGGAAATTTAGCGAAGCAATTTCAGCATAAAGAGAACGCCTTTGTTATGTATATGCCACAGGAGGCAAACGATCAAGGGTTTGCAATGACAGGAAGTTTTACTTCTATGATGTTAACTGCACTTATGTTATGTAACTATAATCAGACCCATCTTTTAGAACCTAGCATTATGGATATTGTAAGATTAGGAAAAGATGTAATCAAAAAACAAGAACAGGAAATTCAACGAATTGCAGAAAAAGAATTTCATAAAATTGTATTTTTAGGATCAGGCGTATTCGAGGGACTTTCTCGAGAGGCTGCTTTAAAATTTTTAGAGTTAACTGCTGGTCGTATCCCAGTTACGTTTGACACAACACTTGGGTTTAGGCATGGACCGAAATCAATTTTAGATAAGGGTACAGTTGTTCTATTATTTTTATCTAATGATGAGTATACGAAAAAATATGATCTTGATTTATTAAAAGAGCTTTTTCAAGAGAAAGAAAGAAGCGAGATTATTGTTATAGCACATCAAGATAATCAGGAAGCAAGGCGAAATTCAAATACGTTTTTATGCAATGACGGACGCAATCTGAAAGATGACATGTATATTACGTTTATTTATATATTATACGGACAAATTTTAGCGTTATATAAATCTATTGCATTAGGGATTACTCCAGATAACCCTTGTCCAAGTGGAAGTGTAAATCGTATCGTTCGAGGGGTAACAGTACATCCTTATAAAGGAAAGGAATAGCAATTTATGAACTACTATGTCAAAGCATCTATGTATCTACTAGAAGATGGTGTTCGTGAGGGTGGATATTTACATATTGTAAATGGCTACTTTCTAAAACATGTTGAAGAAATAGTAGACGGAGCGTTAGTAATGGATTTTGAAGGAAGTATTATTTCTCCAGGATTTGTGGATACACATATTCACGGTGTAGCGGGACATGATGTAATGGATAGCACATATGAATCGTTAAACAATATTTCTATTATGTTATTGGAAAATGGTGTTACGAGTTTTTTACCCACAACATTAACTGATTCTTCGGAAAATATAATGAAAGCTTTAAAAAATATAGCTCATGCAAAAAAAAGAGGAGTGGAAGGGGCCAATATTATTGGAGCTTTTCTTGAGGGACCTTGTTTTACGGAGGTCTATAAAGGTGCACAAAACTCTAAATATTTTATTGATCCAACCATTGAAATGTTAGAGGAGTGGATTGTTGCATCAGAAGGGACAATTAAAAAAATTGCCATGGCACCAGAGAGGAAAGGTGCTATTGCGTGTATACATCATGCTGTGAAAAAGAATATTCATGTAGCAATTGGGCATACGAATGCAAACTATGAGATATGCCAGAATGCGATTCAAGCAGGAGCGACGATTTTTGTGCATACGTTTAATGGAATGAAAGGATTACATCACCGTGAACCTGGCGTTGTTGGAGCGGTACTCTCAACTGAGCATGTGTATGGTGAAATCATTGTAGATGGACATCATGTACATCCAAGCGTAGTGAATATTTTATATAAATGTAAAGGATACGACAAAACTTGTTTAGTTAGTGACTGTATGCGAGCGGGCTTATTAGGGGATGGCACATATAATTTAGGAGAATTTGTTGTCCAAGTGCAAGACGGCATTGCCCAAACAGAGGCGGGTTCTTTAGCAGGAAGTACACTTCGATTTATTGATGGTGTGAAGAATATAGAGAAATGGACAAATGCATCGTTATGGGAATGTGTTCATATGGGATCGTTAATTCCTGCTAAAAGTATTGGAGTTGATAATGAAATTGGAAGTATAGCACTAGGGAAAAGAGCTGATTTTCTTATATTAACAGAGGATTTAGATCTTATAGGAACAGTTGTAGGGGGAGAAATGAAATATAAAAAGAATAAAGAGAGGATTTGAGAGTATGCTTGTTTCAACTCAATTTATACTGAGAAATGCACAAGAACAGGGTTATGCGGTTCCGGCTTTTAATATTCATAATTTAGAAACTTTAAAAGCAGTAATTGAATCCGCAGTAGAGCTTAGGTCACCTGTTATTATAGCTGCTACACCAGGCACAATAAAATATATGGGAAAAGAATATCTTTTGCATATGATTGAAGCAGCGAGAAAGCAATATGAAATACCAATTAGCCTACATTTAGATCATCATGAGGATATAAGTGATATTAAAAATTGTATTGATTCAGGAGTTCGCTCTGTTATGATTGATGCATCGCATCATCCATTTGAAGAAAATGTTCAGATTGTTCAGGAAGTTTCGTTGTATGCAAAACAATATGGAGTAACAGTAGAGGCTGAATTAGGGCAATTATCAGGAATAGAAGAAGATATAAAAGTAGAAAACTCAATTTATACAGATCCTTACCAAGCGAAAGAATTTGTAGAACGCACGAATATTGACTCATTGGCAGTTGCAATTGGAACGGCACATGGACTATATAAAGGGGAACCAAAATTAGATTTACAAAGATTAATAAATATCAGAAAGCAAGTCAATATTCCTCTTGTACTACATGGTGCCTCTGGGTTATCGGATAGTTTAGTGCAAGAAACGATTCGTTTAGGAATTTGTAAAGTGAATATTGCAACAGAGTTGAAAATTGCATTCGGAACAGCATTACGTCATTATCTACATTCTCATCCAGAAGAAAATGATCCGCGTAAATATTTTTCAGATGCAATTATGGCGATGAAACGGGTTGTTGTAGATAAAATAAAGATGTGCAAAAGTTTCAATCGTGTGTAAGGGGATATTCTTATGATCGCGACAATTACATTGAATCCATCTGTTGATATGCGATATGAATTAGGGGAATTAAAACTAAACAAAGTACATCGTACGAAAGACTATGAAAAAACTGCCGGTGGAAAAGGTATTAATGTATCGAGAGTACTTCGTTTGCTGGGAGAAGAAGTAACAGGAGTTGGGTTACTCGGTGGTAGTAATGGCGAGTTCATAAGGGGGAAATTGGAAAATCTATCAATTGTTGATGAGTTTGTTTCCATTAAAGAAGAAACTCGTAATTGTATAGCGTTAATCACAAAAAAATCTGCGTCGGCTACTGAAGTGTTAGAAGCAGGGCCAACTATTTCGGAGGATGAAATAGCTCTTTTTATAAAAAAATATGAAAAGATAGTAAAAGATTTTGAGTTTATTGTTGCATCGGGAAGTTTACCTAAGGGTATTTCAAAGTCATTTTATAAACAGTTGGCACAAAAGGCGGCTGAAAATGGTAAGAAATTCATATTAGATACAAGTGGAGAGCCCTTATTTCATGGCATACAAGGAAAACCATTTTTAATTAAACCAAACAGGCAAGAAATTTGTCAGTTGCTTCAAAAAAAACGTGTGTCACAGGAAGAAATGATTGCGGAAGCAACTAAAATTTGTGAGAGGGGCGTGCAGTATGTTTTGTTATCACTTGGAAGAGAAGGAGCGATACTTATTACGAAAGATGAAAGCATAAGGGCAATTATTTCAGAAGTAAAAACTATCAATGCCGTTGGCTCAGGTGACGCAATGGTTGCAGGAATAACGTTAGCACTCGCAAAGGGGTATGGGATAAGGGATGCACTTCGTTTTTCAGTGGCGTGTGGAATGGCTAACGCAGCTGAGGAAATAACAGGTTACATACAACTTAAAAATGTAGAGAATTTCTATAATGAAATTACAATTGTCTAAAAGTAGGAAGGGGAGAAATATGGGGAAGTACGTTGCTTGTTTTGATATTGGAGGAACTTTTATAAAATATGCAATGATTGATGAACAAGGAATAGTACATGAACAAGGGAAAATAAAAACACCAGTACAAAGTCAAAAGAAAGAAATTTTGTATCGCATTTGTGAAGTAATATATGAGTTTGAAAAGAGCTATAAAATTCATTCTGTAGGTGTATCATCGTGTGGGATTATCGATAATATCAAGGGGGAAGTTCTGTATTCTGCCAATATTTCGGGATATAGCGGTACAAAAATAGCAGATTACATTTATAGTGAGACAGGGTATGTGGCGAGTATTGAAAATGATGTTCGTTCAGCTTGTCTCGGTGAAATGTGGAAAGGAGTAGGGCAGGGGAAAGAACATATTGTTTTAATCACACTTGGAACCGGGATTGGTAGTGGAATCATTACAAATGGCAAAATGCTTCAGGGAGTGAAAGGATTAGCAGGAGAGCTTGGTCATATGATAATTGTTCATAATGGAGAAAAATGTAGTTGTGGTGGAGAGGGATGTTATGAGAGATATGCATCGACTTCGGCATTGATTCGTCAGTATAAAGAAGCATCAAAAATTCAAGGGCTAGAGATAGGCACAATCACAGGTGAAGAAATTATAGAACGTATGTACAGAGGAGAACGATTGGCAAAGGATGTATATGAGCAGTTTCTACAGTATGTTGTTGCTGGTTTAGTAAATATTACTTATATATTTAACCCCGAATTAATTATTATTGGGGGAGGTATTACAGAGCAAGGTGAACCATTTTTGAAACAAATTCAAGAAAGGTTCCATGACAAAATAATGGATATCTATCAAAATAAGGTGGAAATCGCTTTAGCATCATTACATAATGATGCTGGTGTATATGGAGCTTGTTATGTAGCGTTGAATCAATGTGAGGAAAAATCAATGAATATATAATTTTAGAAGATATTTATCGAGAATAGTTAACACGTAGAGCTTTTTATTTTCAAACAACCATTATCTTGTTTATATATCAGCTGATGGTTGTTTTTGTTTGAAATATTAATAGGAATATACATTTGTTGATGATGTGCTATAAAATATGTACGGATGTGATTTATCATTTCGGTTCTCGATTTGAAGTATAAGTCAAAAGGAATATAATTATGAAGAAATTACCAAAAAGTATGGTAAGATAACATTGTCATACAACAAGGGGGATTTGTTTTATGGAAAATGGAGTTCTTGCTAAAGTAGATGTAACGAAAAGAATTGAATCGAAATCTAAGTACAATAAGAAACTTGAAAAATATCAAAGGCGCTTATTAGCGTTGCAGCAAATTGTAAAAGAAGAAAAAATTGCAGTTATGCTCGTTATGGAAGGCTGGGATGCGGCTGGAAAAGGCGGAGCGATTAAACGAGTGACAGAGCACCTTGATCCGCGTGGGTTTCAAGTAAATCCAATTGGAGCACCAGCACCTCATGAGAAACGGTACCATTACTTGCAACGTTTCTGGCGGAAACTACCTCAGTACGGGCAAATTACTATTTTCGATCGCTCGTGGTACGGCCGCGTGTTAGTTGAGCGTGTTGAAGGTTTTGCTACAAAGGAAGAGTGGATGAGAGCGTATGGTGAGATTAATGATTTTGAAAAACTACTAACAGATGATCATTATATAATCGGTAAGTTTTTCTATCATATTAGTAAAGATGAACAGTTAAAGAGGTTTAAAGATAGAGAGAATAATCCTTTAAAAAGATGGAAAATTACAGATGAAGATTGGCGTAACCGTGAAAAATGGGACGAGTATGTTGAAGCAATGGAAGACATGTTTGAAAAAACAAATAAGCCAAATGCAAAATGGCAAATAATCGCGAGCAACGATAAATTATACGCACGTTTGAAAACGTTGAAAGTGATTATTTCGTTAATTGAGGATTATTTTGTAGAGCATGGTATAGAATTGCCTTCTTATTATTATGAAATGAAAGAAGGTAAGACGGAAGACTTTGAAACGAATCAAGATGTAGTTGTAAAATAGTACAAGGTTTACATATGAAATATAAAGTAGAGATACCCTGTAATTTGGAACAACAAAATTACAGGGTATTTTTTATTTAGAAACATTTTACAATTAACAGAATAAGGTATATAATCAATAATCATATTAACAATGTTAATATGATTATTGATTATATGCTATGTGGGGGTCTTATTTTGAAGGGAAGAGATGTTGTTTTAGGTTTGTTGATGGAAAAAGAATTATCTGGTTATGATATTAAAATTGTGTTTGAAGACGTATTTACTCATTTCTTTGATGGAAGTTTTGGAATGATCTATCCAACGTTACGACAGTTGGAAAAAGAGGGGAAAATAAAAAAAGAAGTTGTTATGCAAGAAGGGAAACCAAATAAGAAAATGTACTTTATTACAGATGAGGGGCGTGAAGAGTTTTATCAATACATGCAAACGGATGTAGAGAAAGATGTTTTACGTTCAGATTT
Source organism: Bacillus cereus group sp. BfR-BA-01408 (assembly GCF_022663305.1). Taxonomy (NCBI): domain Bacteria; kingdom Bacillati; phylum Bacillota; class Bacilli; order Caryophanales; family Bacillaceae; genus Bacillus; species Bacillus cereus group sp. BfR-BA-01408. The sequence continues at coordinate 52,434 of NZ_JAKUFF010000022.1, forward strand.
TTTAATGAGGATGTATTTCGGTAATTATAGCGATGATCAGGCGATAAAAAAATGGATTAAGGACGAAATTGAAAGGAAAGAAGCATACATTGCGGATCTACGTCTGAAATATGAAAAGTGGAGAGAAGGTATTACTTTTGTTGAGGAAATTTCACTCGATGTAGGTATCGCATCGTATAGTGCTCAAGTTGAGACATTGAAAAGAAAACTAGAACAATTAGAAACAAAAAAACAATAAAACAGAAGAATGAAAAACAAGTTCACAATAAATAAAGGGTGGATGAATATGGAGCAATCAAAGGGGATTAAGATTGTCTTTTTAATGTGTTTAGGTATATTTCTTTGTATGATTGATACGACTATTATGAATATAGCTTTACCAGCGATACAAACGAGTGTAAATACTTCATTGGAAAAGATGTCTTGGGTATTAAATGTTTATACAATGACAATAGCAGTACTTGCTATTCCGTTAGGGCGGATAGCTGATATCTTTGGAAAAGCAAAGATGTATATTCTTGGTTTGGTGATTTTTGGTGGCGGGTCAGTACTGTGTGCTTTTGCTAATACGGGAGATTTTCTTATCTTTTCTCGCTTTATCCAAAGTGTAGGGGCAGCGATTTTATTTCCAACTAGTATGGTAATTGGTGTATCAGCAATGCCATTAGCTAAGAGGCATGTTGCACTTGCAATTTTAGGCGTAACACAAGGTCTGTCAGCTGCGATGGGACCAGTAATAGGTGGAGTTATTACACAAAATTTCGGTTGGAGATGGGTGTTCTTCGTAAATGTTCCAATTTGTATTCTTGGAGTCATTTTATGCTGCACTATGTTAAAAATAAAAAATGAAGAACGTATTATCTCAAAAATAGATTGGGTAGGACTACTATTAAGTAGCTTAGCAATTTTCTCTTTTACTCTCATATTAGTAAAAGGAAATACATGGGGATGGCAAAGTAATATAGCTTTGTCTTGTTATGCACTTAGTACTATTTCTCTTATTCTATTTGTTTTAGTAGAACGAAAGATTCATAATCCGATGGTGAATTTAAATTTATTTAAAGATCGAATGTTTGTCGGAGCATCTATCGTTGTCATATTAAGTAATGTATTTTTAATTGGAGTTACTGTATTACTTCCAACATTCTTAACGAAAATACAAGGTCGAACGGAAATTGAAGCAGCTTTTTTAGTGACACCTATTTCAGCAATGATATTTTTTGTCTCACCAGCTGCAGCAACTTTAATTAAAAAACTCGGAAAAGTAACTATTATTTTATCAGGCTTTCTTGTTATGGGCTTATCTTATTATTGGTTGCAAATGATTGATGTTAATTCAACAAATATAGAAATTATTATTCCATGTATGATATTGGGTGTTGGGTATGGTTTAGTAGTAGGTCCAATTACAGTTTTAAGTGCTTCTTCGTTTGAAGGGGAATTATTAACTGCTTCTCAAAGTGTTGTGTCAATGTTGCGGCAAGTAGGTATTGTTTTAGCGGTCGCAATATTTGTATCTAACTTAACTCACAACTTAACTGTAAATAAAGAGAATGTATATCGTTATGCAGAAGAAAAGGTGCGTAATATTCATGTGAGTAGTGTCGAGCAAGCTGAGATATTACAAGTAACAAAAGAAAAAATAGAGAATCAAAGTATAGAAACGAATGTAGAAAAGCATCAAAATGAAAAATTTGTAGGGTTAAATAAAGAGAAAAAAGACGAATTAATTCACCAAAAAGTAGATGAAGTATTAAATGCTGTTCCAGTAGAATATAGAGATATAAAAAGAGAAGAAGTTATGAATCAAGTGACAAATGAAGTTGAAAAACAAGAAGAAAGTATAAAGAAAGAAGTACGTGCATTTTCGAACGATGTGAATCATTATGCTAAGAATCAGATGGCTATGAGTTTTACAGATTTATATAAAGCGAGTGTGCCAATTATTTTACTCTTTGCTTTAGTGAGTTTGTTATTTTGGGAAGGGAAAGCTTTGAGTAAAAGAAGGGAAAAAAGGGTAGTAGGGGGATTGGAAGGGAAATAGGCCAAACATGAATTTTATTCTAATTATTGAAAGTTGGCTATTAACAAAGGAAAGAACTCCACGGACGAAACATGAATGGCGGAGTTCTTTCCTTTGTGCTTATAGACATATGTGTCACTATCATGAAGTATTTACTCTCATTCATTATCAGCCAAAATCAAAGATGAACTGAATAGTATGAATAAGTATTTTTACATACAATGAATAGGTACGTATCAAGTTCAAATATAGGATGCATAATATTACTTTTATAGGATTCTACATATGTTTTCAAGGAGGTTGTATATGTCTATAAAACATATAAATCTGGGGATTCGATTTTTTCTAGAATTATGTGCTCTTGCATCACTATGTTATTGGGGCTTTCAATTTTTTTGGAATGTATATGGGAAATATGTTTTTGGTATTGGTTCACCACTACTTTTTGCAATAATATGGGGGCGGTTCATTGCACCTAAAGCATCATTAAAATTGCCAGAACCATATAGGTTTATGCTAGAAATCATCTTGTTTGGAGTTAGCTCTGTTGCTCTATATGTTGTTGATCAAAAATCCTTTGCTATTATTCTTGCCGTGTTATTTATAATAAATCGCACTTTAATCATTGTCTGGAAACAGTAAATTTACTACAGTATCTATATAAAATTACATGTCATGTAGTTTTATATTGTATTTTAATAATACAAAAGAGCGGTGTTAAAAATTAGAGGATTTTGTTGTTCTATAGTACATTAACAAAGGGGATTAGTTTTATAGAGAGGATGAGGAAATAATAGATACAGCAGATGTTTCAATAACTAATCGTATGTACACAGAAGATGAGCAACAAAAATTATACAAACGAACGTTAATAATCGTAAGTATTTCACAAATGTTCGGCGGAGCAGGATTAGCTGCTGGGATTACAGTAGGTGCACTTCTTGCGCAGCAAATGCTAGGGACAGATGCATATGCAGGATTACCGGCAGCTATGTTTACGATGGGATCTGCGATAGCGGCTTTCTTTGTTGGGAAGTTATCGCAAAAGTATGGTCGCCGCGTAGGGCTTGCAGCAGGTTTTATAGTAGGCGGGTTAGGGGCTATTGGAGTTGTGATGGCAGCTTTAACAAATAGTATTATTCTTTTACTGGTTTCTTTACTTATATATGGCGCGGGCACAGCTACAAATTTACAAGCGCGTTATGCTGGAACGGATTTAGCGAATAAGAAGCAAAGAGCAACTGCTATTAGTATTACGATGGTAATGACGACTTTTGGTGCGGTCGCAGGTCCCAATTTAGTAGGTGTAATGGGAAGGTTTGCTCATTCAATTGGAATTCCTGAACTTGCTGGTCCGTTCATATTATCAGCAGCTGCATTTATACTGGCGGGTCTTGTACTATTTGTTATGCTTCGTCCCGATCCGTTACTTATTGCTAATATGATAGAATCATATAAACAAGAACATACATATAAAGGCCAACCGGTAACAGAAGAAGCGAAAGAAAATAAAAGAGGCATTACAGTTGGAGCTATCGTAATGATACTTACGCAAATCGTGATGGTTGCGATTATGACGATGACGCCAGTTCATATGGGACACCACGGTCATGGATTAAGTGCAGTAGGACTTGTGATTGGTTTTCATGTGGGTGCAATGTATCTTCCGTCTCTTGTTACAGGAATGTTAATTGATAAAATCGGTAGAACTACGATGAGTATAGCAGGCGGAGTAATTTTACTAGCAGCAGGTGTCATAGCGGCGATAGCGCCAAGTGATTCTATAATACTATTAATTGTTGCTTTGTCATTACTTGGATTAGGATGGAACCTCGGTTTAATAAGTGGTACGGCTCAAATTGTTGATGCAACTATCCCTTCCACACGTGCAAAGACACAAGGGAAGATAGATGTGTTTATTGCGCTAGCTGGAGCTTCAGGTGGAGCGATGTCAGGAATGGTAGTGGCGAATTCAAGTTATGCGGCATTATCATTAGCTGGAGGGGGGATAGCTTTCATGCTTATTCCTGTTGTGATATGGTCCCGAAAAGGATAACGAAATTGAAGTGAGGTTGTCCCAAAAGGTCGTTAAAAACGACCTTTTGGAGACAATTTCTTATATTTCACCTTTATATGGATAAAAACCCCAATCATAAATAGAAAACCCATTGTTTTTCTA
>NZ_JAKUFF010000023.1:0-56155 GCF_022663305.1 Bacillus cereus group sp. BfR-BA-01408
AACAAAGAAAAAAGGGGAATTAATCAAACGTTTGTTTAAGAAGTATGTTCGGTAGGAAGAAAGCGATACAGCTCAAGGGTTAACAAAGAAAAAAGGGGAATTAATCAAACGTTTGTTTAAGAAGTATGTTCGGTAGGAAGAAAGCGATACAGCTCAAGGGTTAACAAAGAAAAAAGGGGAGTTAATCAAACGTTTGTTTAAGATATATGTTCGGCGAGTGATAAGAGAAGAATCTAAAAAAAATTTATATATTTATTTTTCCTTAACAAATGGCGGAAAAATAAGAAAAATTTGCAGGATTATTAAAAATTATCACGAAATAAGTAAAAGTTTAGCGAATAATCGTTTGAAATAATAAAACGTTTTCTATATGATAAAGGTAAAGGTTAGTAAAAAAGTAGGTGAATTTATGACAGTAACATTTTATTCATATCCAAAGTGTGGCACATGTCAAAAAGCAAAGAAATGGTTTGAGGCAAACGATGTAGCATATGAGATGATTCATATTGTTGAAAATCCACCATCAAAAGAAGATTTACGTAATTTACATGAAAAAAGTGAATTACCATTAAAAAAATTCTTTAATACAAGTGGAATGCGTTACCGTGAACTTGGTCTGAAAGATAAGTTAAAAGATGCAAGTGAAGACGAAATGTACGAGCTTTTAGCATCTGATGGCATGTTGATTAAACGTCCAATTGTAACAGATGGAACGAAGGTAACACTTGGTTTTAACGAAGAGCAGTTTGAAAGTGTGTGGAAAAAGTACCAATAAGGTATTTTTACATAATTAATACATTCACTGGAGGTACAGTCATGAGCATTCCAAATAATTTACGTTACTCTGAAGAACACGAATGGGTAAAAACTGAAGGTAATGAAGTTGTTATCGGTATTACTCACTTTGCACAAAGTGAGCTAGGCGATATCGTATTCGTTGAACTTCCAGAAGTAGGTGCAACAATCGAAGCTGACGAGCCATTCGGAAGCGTAGAATCTGTTAAAACAGTTTCTGAATTATACGCACCTGTAAGCGGTAAAGTTGTAGCAGTAAACGAAGAATTAAGTGACCAACCAGAACTTGTTAACGAATCTCCATACGAGGGTGCATGGATGGTTAAAGTTGAACTTTCTGATGCAAGCCAAGTTGAGAAGTTATTAACTGCTGAAAAATATGCAGAAATGACAAACCAAGACTAATTATAGTCGACTGAAGGACAGCCTTTGTGCTGTCCTTTTTTATTTTATGTAAAATAATGAACGTAGAATCATATACTAATTATCGTGTGGGAGAACGTTTTTTGGAAAAACTTTTTTGTTTTAAGCTTTATATAGTTCTAGCTGTTTTCGCTTCTTCTTGCAAGGCAAAAAGCGCCTTTACGTCAGAAGCTCCATCCCCCTCGCAATCTGAACGAGCCGCTTGCGCTTTTCTTTTGCAAAAATAAACAGGAAACAACATGAAAATAACGAATATACTATATACTAAGTTAAAGGTTGTATAGTATATGGTGATCGGGTGATGACATATGGTTTATGTAGAAAAAGTCATTATTGTAGAAGGTACATCAGATAGAAGAAAGATTGAATCTATTATTCGGGAACCGGTGGAAATTGTTTGTACAAATGGTACAATTGGTTTGTCGAAAATGGATGAGCTCGTTGATCAGTTTTTTGATAAGGAAGTGTATGTACTAGTGGATGCTGATGATGCTGGAGAAAAGTTAAGGAAACAATTTCGAAAAGAATTCCCGCAAGCAGAGCATATTTATATTGATCGCTCGTACCGAGAAGTGGCAACTGCGCCATCTTCACACTTAGCAAATGTATTATGGGGAGCTGACATTGACGTTTATACAGAATATTTACGGTAAGGAATGATAGAAGTGATTGACTGGACAGGAGCCGAAGCTACAGCTCTAATAGAGAATGAAGAAAAAACAGTGTTATATGTATATACTCCAATGTGTGGAACATGCCAATTAGCAAAAAAGATGTTAACTGTCGTTGAGATGACAATTGAAGGTTTGAAAATTGGAATGTTAGATTTAAATTATGCTCCGCATTTCGCGAAAGAGTATGGGATCGAAAGTGTACCTTGTTTACTTGTTTTTGAAAATGGGACACTGATGAAGAAGATATACGCATTTCATTCGGTTGAATATTTATATACGGAATTAAAGTAGGCGGCAAAGTTTTTGCCGCCTCGACATATTTCTCGGGAAATATGTCGAGATGCAGGGTGGTTACAGTATTTGTCGAGCGAAAATAACAGGATTGCTCTTTAGTGAGAGGGAATGGTATGTGTAATAGAAAGTGATATGAAGGATGTGATTTAGAGTGAAATTATATTCTTTGCTGCAATCATTTGTAAATTACGCTAATGGTCAATATCATTTAGAACCGCTTTTAAGACAAGGAGAAAAAACTGTTAATTTCCGCTTTGGAGATGAAAGTTGTTCGTTACAAATTTCAAGAGATTATATAGAGCTGTTAAAAGAAGAAAGAGGAACAGAGCAAATTGTGTGTGTAGATGAAGAAGATGTAAAAGAATTGGTGAACGGCAATGTACGATTGCAAATGTTAATGAACGATGGACGTGTACAATATTCGGGAACGTATCGAACGATGCTATTAGTTGAATCGATGTTTCATATATGTAAACCGATGTCAGTAGGTGCTTAAAATTCTGAAGTTTCATTTTTTGCGAAAATTTCTGTTGACATGGTGTGTGGATATTGATACAATTCAATTCATAAAATATAGATAATTTCATAAATTACAAATCAGACGAAAATGTAATCTGATTTCTCTTATCAAGAGAGGTGGAGGGACTGTGCCCTGTGAAGCCCGGCAACCGTCAACTTTATGTTGAAATGGTGCCAATTCCTGCAAAGCAAATGCTTTGAGAGATGAGAGAGAGGGATAATGTTGTTATATACGCACATAAACCTTTCTGCTTCTCTAAGGCAGAAAGGTTTTTTTGTTGTTTGAATGTGGAGGACATTCAAATAATAAAAGTAGTGATAACGGTGGACTACACGCATTAAACATAAAAAATTGCGGAGTCGATCCAAACAAAAAAGGGGTGATACACCATGATTCTATTAGAGAATGTAAAGAAAATATATAAAGCAAAAAGCGGTGATGTCACTGCTGTAGATAATGCCAATTTAAAAATAGAGAAAGGTGAGATATTTGGTGTTATCGGATATAGTGGCGCTGGAAAAAGTTCTTTAATTCGATTATTCAATCAGTTGGAGAAACCAACTTCAGGCCAAATTACAATTGCAAATCGCGTGATTTCAGCGATTACAGGAAGCGAACTTCGTAAGGCAAGGCAAGAAATCGGAATGATTTTTCAACACTTCAACTTACTTTGGTCACGAACTGTACGTGAAAATATTGAGTTCCCACTTGAAATTGCAGGTGTTGATAAGGCGAAGAGAAGAAAACGCGTGGATGAGTTAATCCATCTTGTTGGATTAGAAGGAAGAGGAGACGCGTACCCATCTCAGCTGAGCGGAGGACAAAAGCAACGTGTTGGTATTGCGAGAGCGTTAGCTAACAATCCGCAAGTACTTTTATGTGATGAAGCAACGTCAGCTCTTGATCCAGAAACGACAGATCAAATTTTAGATCTATTATTAGATATTAATAAACGTCTCGGTTTAACGATTGTACTCATTACACATGAGATGCACGTAATTCGAAAGATTTGTAATCGTGTTGCAGTAATGGAAAAAGGGAAGATTGTAGAAACAGGTCCAGTACTTGATGTGTTCCGTAATCCGCAGCAAGACATTACGAAACGATTTGTACAGCAGTTAACAGATTCTGAAGATACAAATGAAACGATTGAAAGTTTAATTGAAAAATATCCAGATGGAAAAGTAGTTCGTTTGCAGTTTATCGGTGAAGCGGTAGAAAGACCAGTACTTCAAAGATTAATGCAACGCAGTGATATAGAAGTTAGCATTTTGCAAGGAAATATCGCACAAACGAATAACGGCTCTTACGGTAGTTTAGTTGTTCATTTAAATGGTGAGGAAACAGCGATTCAGCAAGCAATAGAGGGAATACATCAAGATCAAGTAGAGCTGGAGGTGATTGCACATGGATAAGTTACTCACAAATGTTGATTGGAATCAAATGTTGGAAGCAACTGGTGAAACGTTATATATGACGGCAATCGCCGCTCTTGCCACATTTGTTTTAGGACTCATTTTAGGATTGTTACTCTTTATGACAGCGAAAGATAATTTATGGGAAAACAAAGCGGTTAACACAGCGATTGGAGCTTTCGTAAACATTTTCCGCTCGATACCGTTCATTATTTTAATCATTTTATTAATTCCATTCACAAAGATTTTGCTTGGAACAATTCTTGGAGCGAGTGCAGCACTTCCAGCTTTAATTATTGGAGCGGCACCATTTTATGCAAGAATGGTTGAAATTGCACTTCGCGAAATTGATAAAGGTGTAATTGAAGCTTCAAAAGCGATGGGAGCAAAAACAAGCACAATTATTTTGAAAGTGTTAATTCCAGAATCGTTACCAGCGTTAGTATCTGGTATTACGGTTACGACAATTGCTTTAGTGGGCTATACAGCAATGGCGGGAGTTGTTGGTGCTGGTGGTCTTGGAACACTTGCTTATTTAGAAGGATTCCAACGAGGAAATAACGACGTAACAATCGTTGCGACAATTTGTGTATTACTAGTTGTATTTTTCATTCAGTGGATTGGTGATCGTGTAACGACTCGAATAGATAAACGATAATAAAAAACGGGAGGATGTTTCAAATGAAAAAACTATTACTGACAGCACTGATTTCAACTTCAATTTTTGGGTTAGCTGCTTGTGGCGGGAAAGATAAAGATGAAAAGAAACTAGTTGTGGGGGCTTCTAACGTGCCGCATGCGGTTATTTTAGAAAAGGCTAAACCTTTATTAGAGAAAAAAGGAATTGAGTTAGAAGTGAAAAAATTCCAAGACTACGTATTACCAAATAAATCGCTAGCAGATAAGGATTTAGATGCAAACTACTTCCAGCACATTCCGTATTTAGAAAAAGAAATGAAAGATAAAAAATATGATTTTGAAGTAGCAGGAAAAATTCATTTAGAACCGATTGGTGTATATTCTCAAAAATATAAGAGCTTAAAAGAACTTCCAGACGGAGCGACAATTATTATGAGTAATTCAGTTGCTGACCATGGACGTGGTTTAGCAATTTTACAAAAAGAAGGTATTTTAAAAATTAAAGACGGAGTAGATCCAGTTAAAGCAACTCCAAAAGATATTGCGGATAACCCGAAAAACTTGAAATTCAAAACAGATATTGAGCCTGGTTTATTGCCACAAGTGTATAACAATAAAGAAGGCGACGCGGTTCTAATTAACTCGAACTATGCAATTGATGCGAAGTTAAACCCAGAAAAAGATGCAATTGCAATTGAAAGTAATGATTCACCATACGCAAACGTAGTAGCTGTTCGTAAAGGCGATAAAGATAAGAAAGAGATTAAAGCTCTTGTAGAAGTATTACATTCTAAAGAAATTGAAGATTTCATTAATAAAGAATATAAAGGGGCAGTTGTTCCTGTAAAAGAATAATTGCTGTAAAAGAGCTGGTGTATGCCAGCCCTTTTTATAACTACATAATTATACGGGAGAAGGGGACATCATATGAAAAAGATTCTATTGTCAGTTGTTACAGCGCTGTCTGTAGTTACATTAGCTGCTTGCGGAGGAAAAGAGGAGAATAAGCTTGTTGTGGGAGCTTCTAACGTACCGCACGCTGTTATTTTAGAAAAGGCACAGCCAATATTAGAGAAAAAGGGTATTAAATTAGAAATTAAAAAATTCCAAGATTATGTGCTGCCGAATAAAGCGTTAGCGGATAAGGAAATTGATGCAAACTACTTCCAGCACATTCCTTACTTAGATAAAGAAATTCAAGAAAAAGGATATAAAATTGTAAACGCAGGGAAAATTCATTTAGAGCCAATGGGCATTTATTCTAAGAAATATAAAAGCTTAAAAGACTTACCAGATGGCGGGACAGTGATTATGAGTAATAACGTAGCGGAGCGTGGCCGTATGCTAGCGCTGTTACAAAAAGGCGGCGTTATTAAATTAAAAGACGGAGTAGATGTTGTGAAAGCAACAGTAAAAGATGTTGTAGAAAATCCGAAAAACTTAAAGTTTAAAACAGATGTAGAGCCTGGTCTTTCACCGAAGTTATATGAAAATAATGAAGGTGATGCATTATTTATTAATTCAAACTATGCAATTGATGCAAAATTAAATCCAACAAAGGATGCGATTGCGATTGAAGGATCAGACTCTCCGTATGCAAATATTATTGCAGTTCGTAAAGGTGACGAGAAGAAAAAAGAAATTAAGGAGCTAGTAGAAGTGCTGCATTCAAAAGAAATTCAAGATTTTATTAATAAAGAATATAAAGGTGCTGTACTTCCGGTAAGTGAATAGATATAAGGAAAGGGCTGGAAATTTACCAGTCCTTTTTTCTTTATATAAATAAGAAGAAAGGTGTATCATATAAGGATGCAAGTGAAATACTTATATACATTTGTGAAAAAATTGTTACTTTTTTTCATCGTTTGCGATATCATTTTATTTGATATAAAATTAGAATGAGAATAAAATGAGAATATGAACGTTTTAGGAATTTTTAAAATGTATATATAGGATTAATGGAGGTATTGAGATGGCTGGTTCTACATTAACGGTTAAAGACTTACACGTATCAATTGATGGCAAAGAAATTTTAAAAGGTGTAAACCTTGAAGTAAAAGGTGGAGAAATCCACGCAATTATGGGACCTAACGGAACAGGTAAATCAACTTTATCTTCTGCAATTATGGGTCACCCAAAATATGAAGTAACAGAAGGTAGCATCATCATCGACGGTGAAGATGTATTAGAAATGGAAGTAGACGAGCGCGCGCAAGCAGGTCTATTCCTAGCAATGCAATATCCAAGTGAAATTAGCGGAGTAACAAACGCTGACTTCTTACGTTCTGCAATTAACGCACGTCGTGAAGAAGGCGATGAAATTTCTCTTATGAAATTTATCCGTAAATTAGATAAAAACATGGAATTCCTAGAAATGGATCCAGAAATGGCACAACGTTACTTAAACGAAGGTTTCTCTGGCGGTGAGAAAAAACGTAACGAAATTCTTCAATTAATGATGATTGAGCCAAAAATCGCAATCTTAGACGAAATTGACTCAGGTCTTGATATCGATGCATTAAAAGTTGTATCTAAAGGTATTAACGAAATGCGCGGCGAAGACTTCGGTTGCCTAATGATTACGCATTACCAACGTTTATTAAACTACATCACTCCAGACTTCGTTCACGTTATGATGAACGGTCGTATCGTTAAATCTGGTGGCCCTGAGCTTGCACAACGTCTAGAAGCTGAAGGTTACGACTGGATTAAAAAAGAATTAGGTATTGAAGACGAAACAACAGAGCAAGAAGCGTAAGAGAGGAGCATAAACATGACAATCGGTACATTACCTTTCGATCAAGAAACAATCCGTCAACGCGCAAGCGAAGTAAACGAAGCAGCTTGGTTGACTGAGTTCCGCTTACAAGCTCTTGCACAAGCAACTGAACTTCCAATGCCAACTCCTGATAAAACGAAAATTGACAAATGGGACTTTATCGGAAAAGGCGACGCTGCTAAGCAAGAGCCTGTAAGTTCTTTAACAGAGCTTCCAGAAGCAGTGAAAAACTTAATCGATGAAAATAACAGCGTATTAGTGCAACGTACTGGTACAACTGCATTCGTTTCTTTAGCAGACGAAGCAAAAGAAAAAGGTGTTATTTTCACAGACATCGTAACAGCTGCAACAGAGCATGCTGAACTAGTACAAAAGTACTTAATGAAAGACGGCGTGAAGGTAGACGAGCATCGTCTAACTGCACTTCATGCTGCATTAATCAACGGTGGTGCATTCGTATATGTTCCGAAAAACGTTGTTCTTGAAACTCCACTTCAAGCTGTATTCTTAGTAGACGGCGAAGAAGCTAACGTATATAACCACGTATTATTCGTAGCTGATGCGAACAGTACTGCAACTTATGTAGAAAACTACGTTGCAAATGAAAATGCTAAAGGTATTGCAAATATCGTAGCAGAAGTAATCGTGGAACAAGGCGCACAAGTGAAATTCGGTGCGGTTGATCTATTAGCAAAAGACGTAACAACTTACGTTAACCGCCGCGGTATTGTTGGACGCGACGGCCGCGTTGATTGGGCTCTAGGCCTTATGAATGACGGAAACACAATTTCAGAGAACGTTACAAACTTAATGGGCGACGGTTCATATGCTGATACGAAAACAGTAACAATTGGCCGTGGTAACCAAACACAAAACTTTACAACTAAAGTTGTTCACTTCGGTAAACATTCTGAAGGTTGGATTTTAAAACACGGTGTACAGAAAGATAGTGCAACATCTATCTTTAACGGAATTGGTAAGATTGAACACGGTGCATCTAAGTCAAATGCACAACAATCTTCTCGCGTTCTTATGTTAGATGAGAAAGCACGCGGTGATGCAAACCCAATTCTTTTAATTGACGAAGATGATGTTATGGCAGGTCACGCAGCTTCAGTAGGTCGCGTAGATCCAACTCAACTATACTACTTAATGAGCCGTGGTATTCCAAAACGCGAAGCAGAACGTTTAGTCATCCATGGATTCTTAGCACCTGTAGTTAATGAGCTTCCAATTGAAGGAGTAAAAGCACAGCTTGTTGAGGTAATTGAAAGGAAAGTTCGCTAATGAATATTCATGAAATACGCAAACAGTTTCCAATTCTTGATCAAAAAGTGAACGGCAAACAACTTGTTTATTTCGATAGTGCAGCAACTTCTCAAAAACCAATTCAAGTCATTGAAACGTTAGAACGTTACTATAAAGAATACAATTCTAACGTGCATCGCGGTGTTCATACGCTCGGTACGAAAGCTACCGACGCGTATGAAGGTGCACGCGAGAAAGTTCGCAAGTTTATTAATGCGAAATCAATGGAAGAGATTATTTTCACGCGCGGAACGACAACTGCATTAAATACAGTAGCGGCTAGCTATGGTCTTGAAAATGTAAAAGAAGGCGATGAAATCGTTATTTCTTACATGGAGCACCATAGTAACATCATTCCGTGGCAACAAGTTGCGAAGAAAACTGGTGCAACTTTAAAATATCTTCCGCTTCAACCAGATGGGACAATTTCAATAGAAGATGCTCGTCAAACAATTACACCGAATACAAAAATCGTTTCTATCATGTATGTTTCTAATGTACTTGGAACGATTAACCCTGTAAAAGAAATTGGAGCAATCGCACATGAAAATGGCGCAATTATGGTCGTTGACGGTGCACAAAGTACACCTCATATGAAAGTAGATGTACAAGATTTAAACTGTGATTTCTACGCATTATCTGCTCATAAGATGTGCGGACCTACAGGTATCGGCGTATTATATGGTAAGAAAGAATTGCTAAACAATATGGAGCCAATTGAATTTGGCGGTGAGATGATTGATTTCGTAGATTTACAAGAATCTACTTGGAAAGAGCTTCCGTGGAAGTTTGAAGCAGGTACACCGATTATCGGTAATGCAATCGGACTTGGTGCGGCAATTGATTTCCTAGAAGAAATCGGTCTTGATAATATTGAAAAGCATGAGCATGAATTAGCGCAATACGCTTTAGAAAGACTATCAGAAGTAGATGGCGTTACAATTTATGGTCCAAAGCATCGCGCTGGTCTTGTTACATTTAATATTGAAGACGTACATCCTCACGATGTAGCGACTGTATTAGATGTAGAAGGTATTGCAGTTCGCGCAGGACACCACTGTGCACAACCGCTTATGAAGTGGCTGAAAGCTTCTTCAACAGCACGTGCGAGCTTCTATTTATATAATACAAAAGAAGAAATTGATACATTTGTTGAATCGCTAATCAAGACAAAGGAGTATTTCACAAATGTCATTTAATAATTTAGATACGTTATATCGTCAAGTTATTATGGATCATTACAAAAATCCTCGTAACCATGGCGTGCTAGAAGATAGTGTTACAGTTAACTTGAACAATCCAACTTGTGGCGATCGTATTCAACTTACGATGAAAGTAGAAGAAGGTATTGTGCAAGAAGCGAAGTTTGAAGGAGAAGGATGTTCTATCTCAATGTCTTCAGCTTCCATGATGACACAAGCAGTAAAAGGTAAGAAAATTGAAGAGGCGCTTCAGCTTTCTAAAATTTTCTCTGACATGATGCTAGGAAAAGAGTACGATGACAGCATCGATTTAGGAGATATTGAAGCATTACAAGGCGTATGCAAGTTCCCTGCACGTATTAAATGTGCAACATTAGCGTGGAAAGCGTTAGAAAAGGGCTTAAACGAAGATAAGTAATGTTAAAGGTTCCTAAAAACGAGGTTATCTAAGGAGGGACACACCAACATGGCGAAGCAACTGCCAGATATCGGCGATTATAAATATGGTTTCAAAGACAAAGACGTTTCGATTTTCCGTGCTGGACGCGGTTTAACAAAAGAGATCGTTGAAGAGATTTCACGTATGAAAGAAGAACCACAGTGGATGTTAGACTTCCGTTTAAAATCACTGGATAAGTTCTATGAAATGCCAATGCCACAATGGGGCGGCGACTTAAACGACTTAGATTTCGATGAAATTACGTACTACGTAAAACCATCTGAGAAATCTGAGAAGTCTTGGGATGAAGTACCTGATGAAATTAAAGCGACATTTGATAAATTAGGTATTCCAGAAGCTGAGCAAAAATATTTAGCTGGTGTATCTGCACAGTACGAATCTGAAGTTGTATACCACAACATGAAAGAAGACCTAGAAGCTCTAGGAATCGTCTTCAAAGATACAGATAGCGCATTAAAAGAGAACGAAGATATTTTCCGTGAGCATTTCGGAAAAGTAATCCCACCAACAGACAACAAATTCGCAGCATTAAACTCTGCAGTTTGGTCTGGTGGATCATTCATCTACGTTCCAAAAGGTGTGAAAGTTGATACACCACTTCAAGCGTATTTCCGTATTAACTCTGAAAATATGGGACAATTCGAGCGTACGCTTATCATCGTAGACGAAGGCGCACACGTACACTACGTAGAAGGTTGTACAGCACCTGTTTACACGACTAACTCACTTCACAGTGCGGTAGTAGAAATCATCATTAAGAAAGATGCATATTGCCGTTATACAACAATCCAAAACTGGGCGAACAACGTATACAACCTAGTTACAAAACGTGCGGTTTGTGAAGAAAACGCAACGATGGAATGGATTGACGGTAACATCGGATCTAAATTAACGATGAAATACCCAGCAGTTATCTTAAAAGGCGAAGGCGCTCGTGGTTTAACATTATCTATCGCGATTGCTGGTAAAGGCCAACACCAAGATGCTGGTGCAAAAATGATTCACTTAGCACCAAACACGTCTTCAACAATCGTTTCTAAATCGATTGCGAAGCATGGTGGTAAAGTAACTTACCGTGGTATCGTACACTTCGGACCAAAAGCGAAAAACTCTCGCTCTAACATCGAATGTGACACGTTAATCATGGATAATCAATCTACATCTGATACAATTCCTTACAACGAAATCAAAAACGATTACGTTTCACTTGAGCACGAAGCGAAAGTATCGAAAGTATCAGAAGAACAATTATTCTACCTAATGAGCCGCGGTATTTCTGAGCAAGAAGCTACAGAAATGATCGTAATGGGCTTCATCGAGCCATTCACTCGCGAACTTCCAATGGAATACGCAGTTGAAATGAACCGCCTAATCAAGTTTGAGATGGAAGGTTCTATCGGTTAATATATGTATGAAGAAAGCGCCCTGCTGTGCAGGGCGCTTTTTTTATTGTGTGAGCTTGGCTTGGGGTGGGGTTAGCCGAGATACCCAGGTGGGTTTCTGGCTAAATATATCAGCGATTTTTCAAATATATCGACGATAACTCCGAATATATCAGCGATTATTTCAATATATCGACGATTCGACAAGGAATATCGACTTATCAACAAATTACGACATAGCAGAGCGGGCGTATACCTCTCAATATTTAGATGATATGCATGAAGTGGCCGAATGGAAGTAGTTGAGGCTAAGATATTGACAAACCCCCACAAGGCCCCCCACAAGGAAATCCACCAAACACCTCGTAAAACACTCAACAAACTTTCTGACAAATCCCCCCCACGTTCTACCAACTAACCCAACAATTAAAAAAGAAAGTTTTTCATATGAAAAGGGCAATCTTTTGCTTTTTCTCACAATGCGAGTACAATGTAAAATAGCAAGAAAAGACGAAAAGTATTTACAGGATTATTGCGTGCGCATAGCGTAAATGGCAGTAAGGAACTGAGAGGAGGTTTTTTCTCTGAATATAAATAAAGAAACAATTATCCACCTTTATCATACAAACGATATACATAGTCATTTTGAAAATTGGCCGCAAATTTCTCGGTTTGTACAAGGAGAGAAAAAGCGAAGGCAGGAAGCGGGAGAGACCGTTTTGACTGTAGATATCGGCGATCATGTGGATCGTTTTCATAGTATTTCGGAAGCGACGAATGGGCTTGGCAATACGAAGCTTTTAAATGAGGCGTTATATGATTATGTAACGATCGGAAACAATGAAGGAATTACGTTAGCGAAGGAGCATTTGAATCGTTTATATGATGATGCTGGATTTGAGGTGCTTGTCGCGAATTTATTTGAAAAAGAAGGGGTACGTCCAGAGTGGGCAAAGCCTTATAAATTACATACAACGACAGATGGGATTACGATTGCTTTTATCGGATTAACGGTTGCGTATCCAGAGTTTTATCAAATGTTAGATTGGCATATTGAAGATCCAATCGAGCATTTAGAGTCTATTTTAGAAGAAGTGAGAGGTGAGGCTCATATAACGGTTGTCCTTTCTCACCTTGGAAAAAGCATGGATGAGCATATGGCGGAGCATTATGATATAGATGTTATTTTAGGGGCACATACGCATCATTTATTTGAGCGTGGTGTTCTTATGAATAATACGTTACTATGCTGTTGTGAGAAGTGGGGACGTTACGTTGGGCACGTTCAACTTACTGTGGATAAAGAGACGAAGAAGTTGTTGAAAAAGGATGGTAGAGCGATTAAAACTGAACGTTTAGGTGCTTATAGCAAACCGTTATCCACAATTGAAGCGCTGCAGGAAGAAAGTGAACATATTATGGAAGAGCCTGTCGTTCATTTAAAGGAATCATTACCGGTTAATTGGTTTCATGAGACAGCATTTTCGCACATGTTAGCAAATGCGCTGAAAAACTGGTGTGGTGCAGAGATTGGCATGGTGAACGCTGGTGTACTTCTTGAAGGATTAGAAGAAGGCGTTGTGACGCGCGGAGATATTCACAGAATTTGTCCACATCCCATTAATCCATGTTTATTGAAAGTGCCTGGGAAAACGTTACGAGAAGTGATCTTGAAAGCACGTCGCCCGAATATGGAGAACCTTGAGGTAAAAGGATTCGGATTCCGCGGGAAAGTAATGGGAAAAATGATTTACGCTGGTGTAGAAGTCATTCCAGATACGATTCCTGGGAATAAAATTTTACTCGAAGATGTATTGATTAACGGAGAATCGCTTGAGTTAGATCGTATATATACAGTAGGAACGATTGATATGTTTACATTCGGCTACTTATACCCAGAGCTATCCACACTTTCTGACAAACAATATTATATGCCAGAACTACTTAGAGATGTGTTAACAGACATGTTAATAACTTATACATCTTCCGTCAAACTATAGGCTAGTTAACTTGTAACACTCATTTTTCTCTTGTCATACAGATAAGAAAGAGAGGAGTGTGAACTATGGTTAATGTGGAGCCAATTATAATCGATAATTATACGTTTATTGCGGTTAGCGTCAAACTTCCAAAGACAAATTTGCTAGCTGTAATGAGCGATAAAGGATATATTATGTGCGGTGCATTAGATGTAGGTCTTTTAAATGAGAAGTTAGGGGATCGAGGTATTATTGCTGGCCGCGCGGTTGGTGTAAGAACGATTGAACAACTTCTTGAAGCACCGCTAGAATCAGTAACGATTGAAGCCGAAGCGTTAGGTATTACGGCTGGCACAATCGGAAAAGAAGCATTATTAAAAATGAGATAAGCATATATCGTCCCTCCTTCTTGCATAGAAATGATATAAGAAGGAGGGTTTTGTATGAGTATATTTCGTTCGAAAAATTCGCGGTTTCGAAGGGGACCTATTTCCTTTCGGCACATACTGCTTATGTCGTTTATTCTTTTTATTATATTACTCGTGCAAGGATTATGGATTGTGAATAGCAGCATTCAGCCGACATTAATGAAATATGGAGAAGTAGAGACACATAAAATGGCGACAGCGGTTATGACGAAGGCGGTAAAAGATAGGATCGATGAGGGATTCGATGTCGATTCATTAATGAAAGTACAAAATGATAAAAACGGTAAAGTGTCTACAATTAATTTAAATACGAAGCAAGTAAATGAAATCGTAACGTCAACGACCACATACATAGAAAAATATTTACAGCAAGTAGAACAAGGGAATTTGAAGGGGCTAGGTATTTCTGAAAAAAATGGGGCAACGATGGCAGTTCCGTTTGGCCGTGTAACAAATAATGCACTTCTTGGAAATATCGGACCCGACATTCCAATTGATTTCACAACGATTGGTCATGTGAATACGGATATTAAACAAAAAATTGAGCCGCACGGAATCAATACGACAGCGATTCAAATTATTATGGAGATGGAAGTGACGTTGCAAGTCATTATTCCATTTCATACGAAAGAAATAAAAGTAAAACAAGATGTTCCGATTGCGACGCGTATCGTTCAAGGGGAAGTGCCTACGTATTATGGAAGCGGAAGTGTTGCTGTACCTGATAAAAAGAAAACGGATAGTTAGTCGAATATAAAAAATAACCGTAGCAATGTGCTACGGTTATCGTTTTGTATTCGCGCGTTCTTTTCGCTCCCAAAGACTTAAATGCATGTATGGATCGAAAGCCCATTCTGTATAACCATTGTCTTTATACATGCCGAAATGTAGGTGGGGCGGGAATTTTCCAGCTGTGCCGGGAGGTCCGTAACCGGTGCTACCAACAAATCCGATTACTTTTCCAGGCTCGACAATTTGCCCAAGCTGTATTTCTTTTGAGAATCCGCCTAAATGAGCGTAATAATGGTAATTATTATGAAGGTCGCGAATGCCGATGCGCCATCCGCCAAGGCGGTTCCAGCCTTTTGTTTCAATAATGCCATAGCAAGTGGATCTTACTGGTACGCCATAGCCTGCAAAAATATCAGTTCCTTCATGAACTCTTCTTCCTCCAA
Source organism: Bacillus cereus group sp. BfR-BA-01408 (assembly GCF_022663305.1). Taxonomy (NCBI): domain Bacteria; kingdom Bacillati; phylum Bacillota; class Bacilli; order Caryophanales; family Bacillaceae; genus Bacillus; species Bacillus cereus group sp. BfR-BA-01408. The sequence continues at coordinate 15,474 of NZ_JAKUFF010000023.1, forward strand.
AGCTTCTTCCAGCGCCGAATGTACTACGGTAGCTATGGTCACTGCGAATAGGGAGAGGAAACGCATTTCCTTCTAAATTAATACGTCCATAATGTTTATAAATTTGGGCGTATTCGGTAATTAATTCAACTGTTTTCGCACGTCTATAATATTCCCAGAGCATGATTTTAATACGTTCTTCTGACGTTCCTTGTTTCTTTAAAATCGTTGCTGCTGTATGCAAAAGATCACGGTCGTTATTTGCATTTGCAAATCCATCTTTGTCACCATCTAAACCTAACCCGCCAAATAGAGCAATTGTATGGGGGAGAGTGTCGTTACCATTAACAGGTCCAGCCCATATTTCTGGTTTGAAATAAAGGGAAATGATGGCATCTGGTTTTTTCGGAATATCTTTTCTTACGCTCCGTATATTTCTTTCGTATTGATCCATTGCAGCTAAGTAATACCACGGAATGCCTGAAGATTGCTCGGTTTCTTTATATAGTGCCATGCGCTTTTCGTATATGCTTTGCTGATTATCTTCACCGTAAGCGATGTTTTGGTGGAGAAGAAAGCAAATCGAAAGCAAAAGAGAAATTTTTCGAAGCATGAAATAGACTCCTTTCACATCATCACTCTTTTTAGTGTGGGATATACGGAGTATTTCATTATAGGGAACGATTGGAAAAAATCTTAGAATCTTCATTTGAGCAAATCGCTTTCATACGTTAGAATAGATATGTTACATTGAAAGAAGCGAACACGGTAAACTATTTCATATTGTGCGGAGTTGATAACCATGACAAAACAAACAGAATATAAGCGCAAGCCCGAATGGTTGAAAATTAAGTTAAACACGAATGAAAACTATACAGGCTTAAAGAAAATGATGCGTTCTAAAAATCTTCATACAGTTTGTGAGGAAGCAAAATGTCCGAATATTCATGAATGCTGGGCTGTAAGAAAAACAGCAACATTTATGATTTTAGGTGCGGTTTGTACACGTGCTTGTCGTTTTTGTGCGGTTAAAACAGGCTTACCAACTGAGCTTGATTTACAAGAGCCAGAACGCGTAGCAGATTCTGTAGTACAAATGGGCTTAAAGCACGTTGTTATAACAGCGGTTGCACGTGATGATTTAAAAGATGGTGGAGCAGCTGTTTTTGCTGAAACAGTACGCGCTGTACGTCGTAAAAATCCATTTACGTCAATCGAAGTATTACCATCTGATATGGGTGGAGTAGAAGAAAACTTAAAAATGTTAATGGATGCAAAACCAGATATTTTAAACCATAACATTGAAACAGTACGTCGATTATCTGACCGAGTTCGCGCTAGAGCAAAATATGATCGTTCATTAGAGTTTTTACGTCGAGCAAAAGAAATGCAGCCTGATATTCCAACTAAATCGAGCATTATGGTGGGCTTAGGTGAAACGAGAGAAGATTTAATTGAAGCAATGGATGACTTACGTGCAAACAATGTGGATATTTTAACTCTTGGACAATACCTACAACCATCTAAGAAGCATTTACCAGTTCTTAAATATTACCCACCAGCAGAATTTGCAGAGCTAAAAGAAATTGCACTTAGCAAAGGCTTTAGCCACTGTGAAGCTGGCCCACTTGTGCGTTCTTCTTACCATGCGGACGAGCAAGTTCGTTCTGCAAAAGAAAACACAGCAGAAGCAAAATAATGAAAAAAGGGAGCTAATGATTAGCTCTCTTTTTGTTTGTACTCCAAAACAGTATTTGAACATGTTAATAAAATCTTTTTTAATTCTTCTGTGGATAATTCAATTGTAAATTCAGGTACACCAGGTGTAATTAAAATTTTATCGTACGTATAAATAGCGTTATCCACAATAATTGTTACATCGTGTGAATACCCGAAAGGAGCTACACATCCCGGCGTACAACCAGTTTTGTCTCGCAGTTCATCAGGAGAACAGAGAGATAAGCGTTCTCCCGTTAGTTCTTTCATCTCTCCGCGGTTAAGCCTTGTGCCCTCTAACGTGAAAAATACGTAATAATCTCCAGCCTTTGATTTTAAAAATAAGCTTTTACTTGGAGTGCCTTGTAAGCCAAGCCTCTCGCGTACGATCCGATCTGTCTCATAATCGAGTACCGGTTCATGTTCAAACTTTTCATAAGAAACATTTGTTTTATGTAGTAAAGCAAGTACATCTTCGTACATATGGAGTGATACCCCTTTCTATTATTAGTACAGTTTCTTCTCGTGGCGTCAACTGAATGTGTTGGAAAGAGATATTACTTGGACGGTGCTTTCCATAATCGTTTTAGGCTACATTGTTCATCAATTGTAATTTCGTACATATCAGGATTCGTTAAAGCTTTCCATTCATGAAAGCCGATCGTATGATCAAAGTGCTTTAAAATGAGCGTAAGTAAGTTTCCATGTGTAACGAGTAATATTGTAGTATGGTTTAATTTTAAAACGTCTTCGATAATCGATATAGCACGGTCCGTTGCTTGTTTTGTTGACTCTCCGCCTGAAAAGGCAATATCTATATTTATAAAAGTAGATTCTAGTTTTTGCATCCAATCGTCCATTGGAACGTCGCTTAATATGCGTTCAGCTAATCGTTCATCTTCTTGGATAGACAAATTAGCTTGGAGTGCATAGGGCCGAATAGAATCGATAGCTCGCACAAATGGGCTTGAAATAATATGATCTATTTGTAGTTGGTTTTCTAAGAGGAATGTAGCAAGGGTGTTTGCTTGTTTTTTTCCATCGGTCGTTAATTCGGCATCACGTTCTTGGCCAGTTGCTGAACAATGTCGTATTACAATAATTTTCTTCATAATTCATCCCCATCTTTCAAGTTGACGCTATATACTTCGACAAATGCGAAAAAAATTCCTTTTTATTGGAAACGGCATAGTGATTTATATATGTGGAAAAGTAATGTGGATAATGAAAATTGAGGTGCCAGTATGAAAAAAATGATATGTATCGTACTCATGATGTGTTTTCTGACGCAAATGTCCACAACATATGCACAGTCCAATCAAAAGTTAGGTTATCCAAGTAATCGAAATAAGCCATTTGTGAGCGAAGATGTGTTTTACGAACAGTTAGATAAGAAAATGTATAAAGAATACAATAATGCAGCGTATAGTGTTCGAAAAAAGATTTTATTTAAAGAAGTACCCGATGAAGAACTTTCTTTTCTACAAAAAACAGCCGCGGGTTGTCGGGGTGAAGTGGTGCTTCAAGATTCTTTTATTCACCCTGATCGCCAAGTTTATTTTTTCGCTTCCTTTTCTCAAAATGAAGTAGAAGAGTTACACAAGTACATCGTTATAGATGCAGAAACAAAGAAGGAGCTGCAAAGTGGCAAAAGTTATCATCACTATGATAATCCTTATAAAAAATAACCCACCAATTGGCGGGTTATTTTTTATTCCGGCACACTCATTAATTTCTCTTTCATTTTACGAATAAGAATGATAGCACCAATTGTGAAGAGAAGGGTGATTCCTTCTGCAACAAAGATGTTAATTGTTTTCGTTTGGTAAAGTGCCGCGAAGAAGTCTACAAGTGCGTGGAATAGTATAGCGTACACAAGGAAGATATATTTCTTCTGCTTCACTGCGTATAAGACAAGCATTGTAAAGGCGATTTGCAGCACGAGTGCCATAATTCTTTCTAAGCTACCAAGGAAGTATAAGTAGGCAGGTTGCTGAATTAACATGTCTTGTAGGCGGCTTAGTTCTGGCATTTTTTCGACCATCTGGGCGAAGCTACCGTTGTTAATTGAATTCGCAAATATAAGTGCTTGGAATGCAGAGAATCCGCCAACTAAAATGGATTCTATCCCGCCGTGACCTATTCCGTAAGCAAAGCCATCTTTATATTCTTGATATTTTTTTAGTAGGAAGAAGAAGGCAACGAAGCGTCCTAATTCTTCAAAAATACCAGCAGTGAGTCCGCCATAGAGTGCGAAGACAAATGGATTTTCTAAAATTGGAGCGATTGCTGGATTACCGCGCATAAATAGGTGGAATGGTGTTTCGAGAATTTGGGTAAATCCGATAAAGATAAGAACACCAACGCCGACCACTTTCCAATTTATATTATATTTTTTACGGAAATAAACGAGTACAATAATTGGGACCAGAATCGAGACAATGAGTTGAAAGATGATGCTGGCAATTACAGTATTTGAAACCATACTTTCACCGCTTTCTAATATATGTACATATCTATTATGCATGAAATATAGGAGAGATGAAACTTTTTAAGATAAAATGAATTTACTTATTGACTCTAACGTTGCGTCATACTTTATCGTATGTATTAAGGGGGAGATACACATGACAATGAAGGTAAAAGAAGTAGCTAGTTTAGTTGGAATTAGTGTGCGCACACTGCATCATTACGATGAAATTGGGTTGTTAACCCCAGACGAGACGACAGAGTCTGGATATCGTTTGTATTCCAATGAAAATTTAGAGACGTTGCAGCAAATTTTATTTTTTAAAGAACTAGGCTTCCCTTTGAAGAAAATTAAAGACATTATCATGAGTCCATCATTTGACCGGAAAGAGGCACTGCAGCTTCATAAAAAAATGCTTCTTGAAAAGCGTGCTCGGTTAGATAAAGTGATTGCGACGATTGATAAGACAATTCAGCATACAAAAGGAGAGATTGAAATGACGAACAAAGAGAAATTTGAAGGCTTCGATTTCAGCCATAATCCGTACGAAGAAGAAGCGCGTGAAAGATGGGGAGACGCAGCTGTAGATAAAGCGAATGAATATGCGAAAGGTATGTCAAAAGACAATCAAGAAGAGTTTAATACGATTTATAGAAACTTAGCGGCGCTTAGACATGGTGCACCAGATTCTAAAGAGGCACAAGAAGCAATTGGAGTATGGTACAATTACTTGCAAAACTTCGGTGAATATTCATTAGATGCTTTTAAAGGACTTGGTCAAATGTACGTCGCTGATGAGCGCTTTACGAAAAATATCGATAAGTTTGGTGAAGGATTAGCTCAGTTTATGTGTGATGCGATGGAGGTTTACGCAAATCGTAAGAAATAGTAAAAAAATAAAGAAGATGGAGGTTTTCTCCACCTTCTTTATTTTTTTATCATATCATTCAAAGTCTGATCCCCCGTATTGTTCAAATGAGGATTTTTACTCATTTCACGTTTTAACATATCGAGGCTCTGTGTATATTCTGTATCATTTAAGGCACCAGATTGAAGGCCTTGAATTTGAGAAATCAACTTTTGGTCTGTTGATACATATGCTTTATAATAGCGAGGGACGATGGACAAAGCAGCTCGATATACTTGATCCGCTACGAGTTTTGGATCTGTTGTGTTTGCACGGTATACAACAAATACTTCATCATCGGTAACGAGCGTAGCAGCGTTTGTAACGTCAGGAAGTTTGACTGTCATGCTTGTAATCATTTCAGCGACTTTCTCACGGTTAATGGCTCCTACTTGTTTGTTAGACACTTCATGCTTTTGTTTAGATGAATAACCGACTCTTGTAAGCCGTGTATTTGTATTTTCCGTATGATACATGTCGTTTTTATTGGAAACAAGAACACGACTTCCTTCTTCACGTTCCATTTCGGCTTTATTCGTTGATTGGCAGCCTGCAAATAAGGAAAGAGTGAGAAGAGAAAGGATAATTTGTTTTTTCACGATGTATCACCTCCTTCTCCATAGCATGCACTAATTTTCAATTTTTTGTATTTGAAATTGTTGGTTGGTATGCTTTGTGATACGATAAAAAGAAGAATGCTTAGAGAGGAAGTTAATGATGGAGCAAAAGCAAGAGATTCATGCTACGGTGAGCATTAATAATGTGCAGTACGAAGTAATTAAAAACTTTCGTGACGGTTTTAGTGAAGAAGCATTTAAAGAGCGCTATGCAGAAATTTTAAATAAATATGATTACATCGTTGGGGACTGGGGTTATGAGCAACTTAGATTGCGCGGCTTCTTTGATGATAGTAACCAGCGTGCGACATATGATACGAAAATTAGTACGTTATCGGAGTATTTATACGAGTACTGCAACTTCGGTTGTGCACATTTCGTATTACGAAAAGTGAAGAAATAAAAAAATCCTCTTACGATTGTAAGAGGATTTTTTGCATTATAAACAAATCGAGATACGATCGCCTTCAGAAAGTATTGTATTTGGTTTCATTTGTTGTCCGTTCAATTGAATATCACCGTTTTTAATTTTATTCACAATGCGTGTACGGCTCCAGTCGGAAATATATGTGGATAAAGTTTTATCCATCCGGTGGGAACCGAAAACGAGGTCTAATACAATTGTGATTTCGGCTATGCCACTTTCTTTATGCTGTGTAATGGAAATGGTAGTAGTTGTTTCCGTTTGATCTTGCTGAGGCATATCGACTGTTTCCACATGATCAGTAAATGATTTATAAATACGAAGTTTTTGATTCCACGTATGATCTTTCGGGCATTTATAAATAGCAAAACGATATATATTTTTTCCGTTGGCATTATGCCTACGAATATTTGTGTCGGTAAATAGGGTAGTGCGTCTGCAATTTTTACAATACTTTTCGATTGTGTTTTGTTCGTTTTCATATAAACTCCAAGAAAGTTGTACTTTCTGCATTTTCCTTCACCTCTTATAGTAGTGGCAAAGAAACGTAATACAGCTATTTGGATGTCTTGTAGTATGAAGACATGAGGAAAAGACAAAAATAAAAGGAGGTTCCCCAAAGAGGAACCTCCGTAAACATCATACTACAGATGCAATACGTTCCTTTGTAATGGGAATGGGCAGACTACTCCCTTGAAAAAGCATGGTGCTTTTTTGAGAGTAATGCTATCCAATTGCTGGTCCATTACAAAGTAGTTATTGGCATACGTAGATAACGTCCTTTCTATCCAAATAGATTTATTTTTCATTATAACACAGAAGATTGAAAATTGAAAATTCTTATGATAAAAAACACCAGCTAAAAAGCTGGTGCCTAAAATAAATTATATAAGTTCAAATAAAAATGAGCGTAGTTCTTCTGCAATTTCTTCAGTCATAGAAAATGCGTGCTCTAAGTAGCCTGGTTCGTTTAAATCGTCAGCGCCGATGATTGCGAATTTATTACGCTGCATATCAAGGACAATTGTTTTACCGTAATGACGATCGGAGTATAATAGCGCTAAATCGTGACGCTCATTTTCTCCCATAAAGCTTACGAAACGAGTTTTTGTAGCGACAGTGTCGTCGTACAGAAAGAAACGTTCTTCCATACACATGGCTCCTTTTATTAAATATCTAAGTTTAAGTGTGGCTTATGATCTAAATGGTGATGCGTTTTAATGAATCGTACTGTTCTTGTTTTGTAACGCATTACGATAGAGTATGTTTCAGCTAAATCTCCGCCTAGGAATTTTACGCCGTCTAATAATTCACCAGCAGATACACCAGTTGCTGAGAAGATTGCGTCATCACCAGATACTAAGTCTTCTAGCATTAGAAGTTGACGAGGGTCTTCTAATCCCATTTCACGGCAACGAGCTTCTTCTTCTTCGTTCATTGGAACTAAGCGAGCTTGCATTTCACCTTCAAGGCATTTTAATGCTGCTGCAGAAATAACACCTTCTGGAGCTCCGCCGATACCTACGAATAAGTCGATACCTGTTCCAGGTAGTGCTGTTGCGATTGACGCACCAACATCACCATCACCAAATAATTTTACGCGTGCACCTTTTGCACGAACACGATCAATAATATCTTGATGACGTTCACGTTCTTGAACGATAACTGTTAGATCGCGAATCTTTTTATTGTTAGCTTCTGCTACAATTTCAATTGTTTTTTCAATTGGATCATCTAAGCTAATTTTACCAGCTGCTTTTGGACCAACCGCGATTTTTTCCATGTACATATCAGGAGCATGAAGAAGGTTTCCTTTATCTGCGATTGCGATAACTGCCATTGCATTTGCAAGACCTTTTGCAACGATGTTTGTACCTTCTAATGGGTCAACGGCGATATCTACTTCTGGACCGTTACCTGTTCCTAGTTCTTCACCAATATATAACATCGGTGCTTCATCAAGTTCTCCTTCACCAATTACAACTGTACCTGCCATGTTTACTGAATCGAACATATCACGCATTGCTGTAGTTGCTGCATCATCTGCTTCGTTTTTCTTTCCGCGGCCCATCCACTGTGCGGATGCTAATGCTGCTGCTTCTGTTACACGGACAATTTCTAGTGCGAGTTCACGTTCCAAGGTTCCATTCCTCCAATTTCAAAAATCATACAAATATAACTATAACAAATAACGGAGAAAAGGTGAATTCGAAAAATTGTCGATTTTTTCAGAAGAAAGCGTTACAATTAAAATGTAAATGCTTTAATTTCCAGGTAGGTGACATTCATGTATTTTGTAGACAGAAAGAAAATAGAACAAATGCTAGTATGTTTAGAACGAGCAACAAGTACATTTCAAGAGAAAAAGATATATGAAACCGAGTTTGAATTTTACGCATTAGAACGCATAGCTCATCTAATGATTGATTGTGTATTAGATGTAGGGAATGCGATGATTGATGGATTTATTATGCGCGATCCAGGAAGTTATGAAGATATTATCGATATTTTAATGGACGAGCGAGTGATAAGTACAGAAGATGGACAAGGGATGAAAGAAATTATCCTTCTTCGAAAAATGCTTACGCAAGATTATATTCAAATGAATCATGATGAATTATATAAGACGATTCAAAAACATATTGCAGTGGTAGAGAAATACCCAGCAAATATTCGCAGTTATTTAGAGAAGGAATTAGGACCTGTATCTGCATTTGTACCAGAATAATTATGCTTATAAGATCCCCAGGGAATGCCTTTTGGGGGTCTTATATTGTATGTGAGGGAGAAGGGTGAAGCATGGGGGAAGCACGTACGACGAAAGATGAAATTGTGCAGTTGTTGAAAGTAAAGGGAGAGCACACCGTAGCGGAACTAGCTGAAATTTTAGAGATTACAGAAATGGCAATTCGAAGACATTTAAGTAATCTTGAGAAAGATGGTTTCATCTATTCCAAGATGGTAAGGCAACATGTCGGAAGACCAACTTATTTGTATGGATTAAGCGAAAAGGGAGAAGATACATTTCCGAAAGAGTATAAGCAATTTGCGATTGATATGCTAGAAGATTTAGCTCGAATGGGCGATGAAAAAATACTTCGTTACGTTTTAAAAGAGAGAACGAAGCGTATGGAAGAACAGTTGCAAAAGCGAGTGAGTAATCAAAAGAATTTAGCATATAAAGTGCAAGAGATAGCAGCTATGCAAGAGAAAAATGGTTATATGGTTCAAATCAAGAGAGATGGAGAGAACTCTTTCGTAATTGAAAAACAAAACTGTCCGTTAAAGGAAATTGCAGAGAGATTCCCGCAAGTGTGTGAAGATGAAAAAGAGATGTATAATCGTTTATTTGCGAACGCAGATGTGAAAACGCTAGCAAACATGTGCGAGGGCGATTGTAGTTGTTCTTACCAAATAAAAGAGAAAAAATGAACGTTATGGGGCGCTTTAAGGTAAAGCGTTTTTTTCTTTTGGAAAAGCGGGTAATATAAGAGTGGTATGATAAGGTGAGAACGTTAGCATAGAAGGAGAGACATAATCGATGTATAAAGGTTACTTAATTGACTTAGACGGTACAATGTATCGCGGAGAAGAACAAATTGAAGAAGCAAGCGACTTCGTCAAAGCGTTAGGAGAGCGCGGCATTCCGTATTTATTCGTTACGAATAACTCAACTCGTAAACCAGAACAAGTGGCAGAAAAACTTGTTCGTTTCGATATTCCAGCGAAAGCAGAGCAAGTATTCACAACGAGTATGGCAACAGCAAACTTCATTTACGAACGTAAACAAGACGCAACTGTATATATGATTGGTGAAGAAGGTTTACACGATGCGCTTGTGGAAAAAGGATTTGAACTTGTAGATGAAAATCCTGATTTCGTTGTTGTTGGTTTAGATCGTGACATCACATATGAAAAATTAGCAAAAGCTTGTCTTGCTGTGCGTAACGGCGCAACGTTTATTTCTACAAATGGAGACATTGCCATTCCGACTGAGCGCGGATTATTACCAGGTAACGGTTCATTAACATCAGTTGTAGCAGTATCAACAGGTGTGGATCCAATCTTTATCGGAAAACCAGAATCAATCATTATGGAACAAGCCTTGAAAGTGCTTGGCATAGAAAAGAATGAAGCATTAATGGTTGGGGATAACTACGATACAGACATTTTAGCAGGAATAAATGCTGGTATGCATACACTTCTTGTCCACACTGGAGTAACAACTGTGGAGAAGTTAACAGAATACGAAGTTCAACCGACGCAAGTTGTGCATAACTTGACGGAATGGATTGAGAAGATGTAATGAAAAAAGCTGTTCCAAACTTTGGAGCAGCTTTTTTCTAATATTTGCGGGTAGCCCGATTGGTGTGGGCTAATATTCAGTTGTAATTAGTGTCGTTTTTTGTCGATAAGTCGATATATTTAGAAAATCGCCGATATAATTTGAGTTGCGCTGATATATTAAAAAAATCGCTGATATAATGTTATTTAAAACGCACGATTCACAACATCTTTAACCTCTTCAAGATATTGTTTACGCACACTGTCATCCACAGAAGGGACACTTGTATAGAATGTATGCTCAATTGTTTCAATGCCTGTAAATTCAAAAATACCAACATCCGCTGTTTTTTTCATTGCTTCAAACATACCGCCTGCTGTGTATGCCTCTTTCGTATTTCCCATTGTAGATAATAATAATCCTTTTTTACCGCTTAATAACTTTTCAATACCATTCTCACCGTAAGCATAAGCGAAGCCGTGGCTAAATACACGATCAACGTATCCTTTTAAAATAGCAGGAAGTCCCGCCCACCAAACTGGGTAAATGAATGTAATGCTATCAGCCCAAGAGATATGCTCTTGCTCTTCTTTAATATCTGCTGGTGTGTTTCCTTGAGAAAATGAGATGAAATCGGAAGCGCCTAATACTGGGTTGAAGTTTAATTCGTATAGATCGCGAACGCGTACCTCATGATCTTTTTCTTCTAATTCCTTTTTTACCGTTTCTAAAATCGCATGGTTGAAGCTTTCTGTATTTGGGTGTGCATAAACGATTACATGTTTCATTGTTCTTCCTCCTATTTGTGGATATGTGAATGGTTTCACTGTAACCATTATTGTTACTTCTTTTGCGAAAGTCAAGTAATACATATGTATAAAAAGACGCCTCAAATCGTCTTTCTACACTCCGCTCATACAAAGAACAAAGAAAACAAATAAAATGATAACAATACCAATGCCGAAGTTAAATACGAGAGTACTATCCATATTATGTAACCTCCTTGTTTGAAAGTAAAAAGCACTCTAGCCAAGAGTGCTTCTTTATTTTGAGTCTACTTCGCAACTTTTAGAAAGGGATTCATGCGTGTAAAGAGTTACATTATTTTATGTGTTTATGCTTTGAAATGAGTAAGTCCTTGTAAGGTATAGAAAAAAAGACACTCTTTCGAGTGTCTTTCAAGATGACAAAATGTGCCAATTGCTTGAGTTTGATAAGGCGCTAATATCCGTTTTAACGCCTTTTCTTTGATCAAGAAGTGTAGCAACAGCGATTCGAATAAATTGTACCATTTGTTCCATGGGCGTGCGTATGCAATTGTGCATATTTCAATTATGAGGTAGGTGATGAACTGTGAATGATTTGAAGTGATTTACTTACGATTTCTTCTGCGGCATATATGCCGATTGCATCTGTTTTTACAATATGGGGTTGTAAATGATTATATGTTGCCCCTAATTCACCATGAAGTGGTGCGAAGGCATAGTTCGCCTTTTCAAGCATGCATAAATCAAGTAAAGAATCCCCAGCTGTAATAATAGTATCCATTTGTAGTATTTCTTGTATATATTGCACGGCGTCCCATTTGTTAATTGGTTTTGGTACAAAGTATAGTTTCCTACCTTGAAGTGAATGATTCCAGCCCTGTTTGTCTAACCAGGAAGTGAAGGATGATAATTCATCATAAGGAATGTTCTCTCGTTTAATGATGCAATAGTGGAATAAATCATCAGCCGTTTTTTGTGATATAACCCAATCTTTATGAGCGATTTGTTCAAATTCCTTTAGTATATCGTTCCTCTCTATACATTCTACTGAAATTCTTTTTTTTATTTCTTTGTTCCAAGTAACATCTTGCTTACCGTTATGAAGGATATTACCGCCGTTACTTGTAATGGCATATTCAGGAATGATTTCATTTTGGAATAAAGTAATACGTTGAAATTGTTCAATCGTTCTTGTTGTAACTGGGATAAAATATGAATGCAGTTGCAATTTTATTAGTAGTGTAATGGTTTTATATGTTATGAAAGAAATTTCTTTTCCATCTAAAGTTTCAATGAGCTGAATTGAATTATCTTCTATATGAGCACGAAATGATTTACGGGAATAAATAAGTGTCTGATCAAGATCACTGGCGAAAATCATATCGTATTCCCCCTAAGAGGCTTAATGAGTCCGCAACATGAATAAGTCATATTCTCATATATTTCAACAGGGACATTCTTTTCTTTAGCAAGAAGTAAAATATGCTTTAAATCAGGAGTGTCTTGCTTTCGTATTAAAATTTTCCACGGTATTCTCCGGAGTAATACGCGAGTTGTTTCACCGACTCCTGGTTTAATTAGATTAATATCATCAATTTCAAAGTGAGTTTGGATAGATTGTATATCTTTTAATCCTTGCCAAGATGGATCGGTGTATGTTGAAGCAATATAATGTAATTGATTATCTATATGAGAATGAACAGAAGGGAATAAATCTGTTATCTCATCGATAAAGAAATTTGATAAATCTTCTTGTTCTAGCTCTTTATAATATTTAACACCATGAAAATCATTTGGGTCAATATAGGTGTCATTTAGTACAGTGCGGCTAATTAGTCCAGAGACGGTCGCATTTAAGCAAGCACTAGGGATAAGAAAATCTTCGCGTGTACCGTAAATTGAAGTACAGTAACCGGGATCAGCAAGTACAGCCATACAATGAGAAAGGTGTGTATTATTTCTCTCGTTAAATGTATGTACTGCCTGTTCCAATTCCTTTTTTATTGCGCCCTTTCCAGTCCAGCCATCAATGAATTGAATTGTTTCTGTAGGATGATGTTCTAAAATATAGTGAAGTGCATTTTCATCGATGCCGCGTCCACGAATAATAGAAATACAATAGTGAGGTACATCAAGGTTATATTGATAGCGTATGTAGCGTTTTATAAGAATACCAATAGGTGTACCAGCACGCGCTAATGAGACGAGGACGAGATTCGTTCCTTTAGTCTGTATAATTTGTTCAGCGACAACTCCGACAGCGATGGCTAGTTTGTGTTTGTAATGTTGCAGGGAAGAAAAGAATAAATCCATATATGCTTTAGATGGTTTATATTCCGTTGGTAACATTTCAGAATAATGTATGCCAGCTTGAATGGCTTGTTCTCTCGTTTCTGTGGAACTTTCTTTCATTAAATCACTAATATCTTTTAATAGAAGAATAGCATCATTTGGATCGTAACTACTAATATGGGAATTTACCTTTACCATAATTATCAACCTTCCTTTTCTATGCTATTTGAAAATGAGACGATATGAATACAAGGAATAACTGTTTGTAAATGCTGTAGAAGAGGTGATAAGGCTTCTTCTCCTACATCACGTTCCATAAACACAAATACTTCATCGTATTCATGGGGTGAAATATTATAAAAGTAATTTGTAATAGTAGAATCTTCGGGATTTGGATAAGAGAAATGATTATGAATGGCGTAGTTCACATCATTTGAAACAGGGTGGATAGGGCTTCGTGTTGTAGATTGATATAAAATATTTTCACCCATTTCAGCAGCAATTTTCATTGGAATATACATAAACTCACCCGTTCCGAGGCAGAGTGTTCGTTTTCCAATTCTTTTTCTTTGTAACATTTTTCCTGCTTCTTGAGCAAAAGAATGAATGTGCTTTTGTTCATATGATGAAATGCCAAAGCGTCCAGTATATTTTATATAATTTGATGTATAGGATAATGCTGGACAAATAATCGTATGTTTTTTGAAATAAGGTTTTGTTTCTTCAATATGAGTATCTGTTTTTGTAATATTCAATGGCTGGCCAGTTGTGTGAATGCGGCCTTCTAATAAAGAAATAACATGAATTTTTATTTGAAGTTCTTCTTCTAGTTGTTTAAATTGTCTTCTATTAGTATTAGAACGCCAGTCTAATAAAGAAGCGATGGTATACTCTTCTCGTGGAAATTGCTGTTGAATAGACCTGATAATATTTAGTGCGGTTTTCCCAGTTGTCATCTCATCATCTACGAGAATGATTGGATTGTTGTTTTGAAAAAAGCTTTTATCCACATAACAACGGTGTGATGTTGCATGGGAATGTTCTTCCTCAAATGTAATGACAGATTCGAGATTGGGTATCGATTCCCTAGTTGTATGTACATACTTTGCATTTTGAAAGCATTGAAACATAGAATGGCCAAGTGCTGTTGCTGTTTCAGCGAATCCGATAAATAAAACTTCTTCTGGCAAGGGATATTGATAATGAAATATTTCTTCTGGAATTTCATCAACTTCTAATGAAATAAGATTTAAAATTTCTTTTTGAAATGGATGAAAAGTATTATGTAGTATTTCCATATATCTTGCAGCGAGAGCAAATCCACTTGCTAGAGAGACTGCAGGTTTAATAGGAAGATGCTTTCCAAGAATTGTACTTACAAATAAAAAACTCCGCTTCTTATTGATTCTCGCAGCCATTTGAAAAAGATTGTCTAATTCTAAGTTATATGGATTATCACGTACTTCTACATGAACCTTTATATTATTCAAAACGTTATACGTGTTGTTTTGCGTTTGTAATAAGGAGATCGGTGAATTGTTTGTTTTCATGTAGCACCCCGTAAATATTAGATTTTAAAATGGTTTTGCGAGCCCAGTTATAATGGGGCTTTACTTCATTCATTTTGTTAGCAAAACTGCTTTTTAGCACTCCGTTATACGTATTTGCATGTTGTAAAATTGACCTTGCGTCTAAATAATCTTCCATTGTAACAATGTGCATTGCTTGTACAACTTTAATATGAGATGGGTGAATGACTGTCTTTCCAATTAATCCATTTGCATGGTCAAGCGATACCTCTTGAATGAGCCCTTCTTCGTAATCATTAGAAAAATATTCCCATACACATCCTGAAATAACATATCCATTTGTTGCTCTGGAGAAAATATTAATAATGTCGGAAATACAATCACGAACAACAGTAATATGATAGATAGGGGTGTGTTTATTACGCCGAATACCAAATATGCTTGAAAAATCAGTAGCACCAATGCGTACATTTAAGATGTAATCACGATAGGAATCTAGTAGATCTTTTATTTGTAACAATGATTTTACACGTGTTTCTCTATACATAATTTCTGGGGATTCTAAAATCGGCATTCCGTAAAGGGATAATGAATATAGCTTGTTTATATAGGCAAGCTGATCGATATAAGACTTTCCATTAACGGGTGTGAATTTTGGAAAGACAAAACCACATAAGCAATGAACCGCACTACCTAATTCAGTAACAATTGTCCTCATTTGACTTGGCTGTCTAACTCTAATAAAAAGAAGGGGGATGTCTGCTTGATTTAGTATGTTATCACTGACCAAGTTGGAGATTTGCTGTATTTGAAAGACGATATTTTGCTCTGCAAACTTTACTTCCTTATCGCTGATAGAGTCTTCTAGACAAAAAATAATCGAGGTAGCTTCCACATGTTTTTTTCTAATTATATCTTCCGCGATAGTTTCTTTCGTGCCAGGAGTATATAGTGTAGCACCTAATGCGTACGCTAATTGCTCTTTCTCTATATTTTTTGAAAAACTAAGAGGTTCTTTATAGAAAAAATTTTGACGTTCTTCTAAGGAGAGATAAGAAAAATAATTCAAATTGTCACCACCTTATTTCAAATGATTCTGTTTAATCGTAACATAATAAGAAATATCTTCCATGGAAATAAAGCGAGAAATTAAAAAAATATATTGAGAAAGATGAATTATAAGATGAGTATCGAATATTGTTAGTAGAAATATAATAGGGGGAAGAGAAAGTGGAAATACATGAGCTGACGGTAGAAGAAGCAAATGAGATAAATACGTGGACGTACGAAGAACCTTATAATTTGTATAGTTTTTCAGGCGAGAAAGAAGTAATAGAGGAATTATTAGATGGGACGTATTATGGCTGTTGTGACGATAATGGAGAGTTTATCGGTTATTTTTGTTTTGGGGAAAATGCACAAGTGCCAGGGGGAAGAGATGCTCATTTATATGGTGGAGAAGATGTAATGGATATCGGACTTGGCATGAAGCCGGAGTTAACAGGGAAAGGGCTGGGGAAAA
Source organism: Bacillus cereus group sp. BfR-BA-01408 (assembly GCF_022663305.1). NCBI lineage: Bacteria > Bacillati > Bacillota > Bacilli > Caryophanales > Bacillaceae > Bacillus > Bacillus cereus group sp. BfR-BA-01408. The sequence continues at coordinate 31,982 of NZ_JAKUFF010000023.1, forward strand.
TATTTTTTCAAGCTGGGATAGCTTTTGCAGCGAAAGAATATAAGCCGAAAACGTTTCGACTTAGCGTAGCGACATTTAATACAAGAGCGATTACGCTATATAAAAAAATAGGTTTTCAACAAGGTCCTATTTTTTTGAGCCGTCGAAGAGAATTTATGCTCATGGAATACGAAAGACCGTCAGTATGACACTGACGGTCTTTCATATTTCACTCCGAATGCTCAGCTCTATGCGCTAAACGGCTTGAAGCAGCGGCAGCAATTCCGCCAACGATATCATCAAGGAATGTATGCACCTTTCCAGTTGATTTATCATTTAAGTATTCTAAAATACCAGGTTTTAATTTATCGATATATCCAAAGTTCGTGAAACCGATAGAACCGTACACGTTAACGATAGAAAGTGCGATCACTTCATCAATTCCGTATAAGCCTTCATCACGTTTTACGATATCTTGTAATGGCTCACTTAACATTCCTTTTTCAGCGAGAACATCGAGTTCGATACCAGTAATTAGTGCGTTTTGTACTTCGCGTTTTGATAATACACGCTCAACGTTATAACGGCATTCTGACATCTCTAAATTTGGATGATATTTTTTTTGAAGAAAATGAACAAGCTCAGCAATATCGTCAATTGTTACACCGCGTTCTTGTAATAGTTGTAATGCTCTTTCTTGTAGTTGATTTGATTCTTTCATGTTTATCACCTTTTTTTCTTTTTAGTATTTGTATACGTTTCGTTGCTTTATCATGTGCATAGGAATGAAAGGCGAGCACAAGCTCATATATATAAAGAAAAACCATAGGTGGCGACTGCGATGATTCATCATATTTATGAGCATTATCATATGCATGTTAAAGAATTAATCCCCCTTGGCCCCTATAAAAGCTTTTGGATTCGCAACAAAATTTATGTACTTGTTCCAATTGGAGAAATGGAGGAAGAAGTACTTGTAGAGATGAAAAAGCTCAGTGATTATATGAACCAGCAAGGGGATATAACTGTAGCGACTTTCGTTCCGACTATACACGGCTACTATGTAAGTGAGATAGAAGAACAAAATTACTGCTTATTAAAAGGTATGCGTACGTTAGAGCGGCATGCTATATCATTAGGAAGTGAGCTTTCCATATTCCATAAACGAGGTGCATTCTTTCCAGAAGAAATTGAGCAACTAAGCCGCATTGGTGAATGGAAAGCGTTATGGGAAAAAAGGCTCGATCAGTTAGAAAAGTTTTGGCAGTCACAAGTGATGAACCACCCTACAGACGTATTCGATCAATTGTTTATTGAATCCTTCCCGTATTACTTAGGAGTTGCGGAAAATGCCATTCAATACGTTGTTGATACAGAGATGGATGATACGCCGCAACTAACGGATGCAGCAACAATTTGCCAAGAACGATTCACACCTTTATTATGGCATCAAACGAAGCGTCTCAAACTTCCTTTTGACTGGGTGTATGATCACCCGACTCGAGATATAGCAGAATTAATCCGCTATATGATGATTGAAAAAAAGAAAGACTGGGAGCAAACAATCGTTCAATTTGTTACAGATTATGAACGGAACTATTCGCTATCCTCATTTGGGTGGCGCCTATTATTTGCAAGGCTCCTGTTCCCGCTTCACTATTTTGAAACAGTCGAACGATATTACCAAACTGGAAACGAAGAACAAAAAAGCATATATAGGGATCGCTTAGAAGCCATTTTACACGATGTGAACCGCTCTGAGCAATTTATGAAACATTTTTATGGCTCACTTCGTTTACCAGTTGATAAGCTCGGGATTAGAAAATTAGATTGGCTGTCTTAAAAATATAAAAAAGAGACCGATTGAGGTCTCTTTTTTATATACCACAATTATATGTAATACATTATGCCCCTACCTGTTGATCTGCACATATATTTAAAATGAATTGATGTTGTTCGATTTTTTCATTTACTTTACTCAATAATTCTTGCTGGATTTCTTTAAATAAAAATTGATAGCTCGCATTCCATGTCGGTATAACGGATGAAAGGTCTAATAAATACTCTTTTTTCTTTTCTAGTTCTTGAATTGTTAAAAACGTGTTCCCCATTTTTGGCATGTGTCGTCCCCCTATGTTTTTTACTTTATATGTGTGAACGATTCACTATATAGTATCAATTATCGCATTTTTTGAGAAGGATTTCCAATTTTGTTTTATGATGTTAACGGATAAATGTGATTTGTATAAAAAAAGGAGACCAAATTTGGTCTCCTTTTAGAAGGCGATTCTGAACGAGCCGCTTCTGCTTTTAGATTAAAATACTTGTTCTACTTCGATAACGCCTGGTACTTCTTCAAGTAATGCGCGTTCGATACCAGCTTTTAGTGTGATTGTAGAACTTGGGCAGCTTCCGCATGCACCCATAAGGCGTAATTTTACGATACCTTCTTCAATGTCTACTAATTCAACGTCTCCGCCATCGCGAAGTAAGAATGGACGTAATTTATCTAATACTTCTAGTACTTGTTCTTGCATATGTGGGTTTTCCATTTTTATCGACTCCTTTCATCAGTTTTATTATAATCAAGATAGAGGGGAAAATCTATTTTTTCTGTTCTTGTTTTATTGCCGAAATTTTTTATCATGTTTACAACGTGTTTTTTCAGTATAGGGGTATGGAATGAGTTTGTAAAATGATGTGCTTATGTAATAAGGTATCTGAATATACTGTTAGAACAAGAAGTGGGGGAGAAGAAATGGTTAATGTGCAAGTGTATGGGACGAAAGTAATTTGTGCGAGCTGCGTTGGAATGCCATCTTCAACAGAAACGTTTGAGTGGTTACAAGCGGCGATTGGTCGTAAATATGAAGGACAAGAAAATAAATTTAATTTCGAGTATATTGATTTTCAAGAAGAACAAGAAGATGAAGATAAAAAAGCATTCGCAGAGCGCGTAGTGGAGGAAGATTTATTTTATCCGGTCGTTCTTGTAAATGGAGAAATTGTTGGAGAAGGAAATCCTCGTTTGAAGGATGTTTACGAAGAAATCGAGAAATATTTATAAAGCAGGAAGCCTTTGCGAATTTGCAAAGGCTTTTTTTATTGGAGGGATAGATGTGGAGAATGTAGTGAAGCATGCGTTACTGAAAGAAGTAGAGCAGTTGATGGAGCAGTACATAGGAGGACTGAAAGAAATTTTTTTAGATGAAAAAATAGTCGGGGTATATATTTACGGATCCATCGCACTCGGTGCATTTCATGCAGAAACGAGCGATGTTGATTTTGTCACGGTAATAAGTGATCCCGTGAATGAAGCTGAAAAACAGCAACTTGTAGAGCTTCATAAGAAACTTAGTGGTAGTACGTTAGGGAAAAGAATGGATGGTATGTATATTCCGCTTGCTGATTTAGGAAAATACAATGATGAAATGAATGAGTACGTGTATTGTGCAGATGGTAAGGCGAATATAGGACATTGGGATATTAATGCAGTCACATGGTGGACATTGAAAAATCAAGGTATTACAGTGATCGGGAAAGAAGCAGAAGACCTTTCGTTCCAAATAAGGTGGGATGATGTAGTAAATACGATGAAATACAACGTAGAACAGTACTGGAGCGGGAAGGCGAAGCAGCCATATTTATTCTTTATAGAAGAATGGGTAGAATCAGCGGTCGTTACGATGGGGCGTATTTTATATACACTAGATCATAAAACAATCGTTTCAAAAGATAGAGGATTGCAATACTTGTTAGAACATTCATCGGAAGAATGGGGACCTTTATTAAAAGAAGTAGAGAGAATACGGCAGAATCCAAAAGAAAAGCGAATGCTCTCAAGATGGAGAAGGGCAGATATGACGAAGAGATTTTTATTGCATTTAATTGAGACGTGTAGAGGGAAGTGGACGATACAGTAAATTGTATCGTCTCTTTTTGTGTCGTAATTGGTATATAATGGTTTTAAAAGTTTAATTATACTGGAGGGGATAGGATGGAAACGGAATTAGTTACATATAAAGAAAAGAATGTACAAATGAGTATGCTAGAAGTAATCGGTATGATCGGAATTATTTTTGGGGTAATGTATGGAATTGGTTATTTGAACTTTTTATATGAATTCTCATTATATCCGTGGTATGTAAATCATCTCATTTCACCCTTCACGTTTTGTATGATTATTGTAATGTATGCACCAGCAAGAAATTACTGTGTGCAGTTAGTAAAATCAATACAGTTCAACCATTTTAAACATTATGTAACAATAGTAATGACGATGATCGTACTGCTTATATATCTTGCGGTATTAAATTTAGTTTTACCACATGGGCTTGGTGTGGAGGGATCTAATATAGTAATAGAGCCTACTAAAAATGAAATCATTTTATATGTAGTTGTACTCACGATTTTTGCGCCGATTTGGGAAGAGCTTGTATTCCGAGGTATGTTTTTTATGAAATTATCTCAGCGCTTCTCTACACTTAGTAGTGCCGTTATAAGTGCTTTCATATTTACTTTAGGGCATCCCCTTACAGTAGGGAGTATTTTATATATTTTTGGTATAGGGATATGTTTAGCCTACACCTATAAGAAAACAAACAATTTACTCGTTCCAATTGGAATTCATGTATTAAACAATTTATTTAATTTATTAGTAAATTTTCAACTGTAAAAAAGGCGCCTTTTTGAAAGGGCGTCTTTCGTATTTTGTAGAGGAAAGATAATACGAAATATGGATAGTTTCATGTGAAACATTTTTATTATCAAATATACAAAATGGTTAACCTAGTGTATTAAAACTATCATTCATAAGTATTCTAATATATTTAAAAGTAACATGGAATAAGAAACGGATAATTGTCGGAATATATTCGATTTCTGTTCATTTTTATGAAATATATGTACTTTTTGTTAGATTCCTTCTTTTTATTTCTATAAAATACACGTATGTAGATATGAGAAAAGGATGATGTACGTGAAGGACACTGTTTTACAAGAAACGATTTCTCCACAAGAATTACATAAAGTTGTTCAAAAGAATACAGCTTATTATGACTTTAAGTGGGGCAAAGTAGAAAATCCAGCGCAAGGGAATACGTGGAATTGGGTAGCCTTTTTCTTCCCACCTTTTTGGTTAGCTTACCGTAAAATGTATAAATTTTTTATTATCCTTATGTTATTATCGGTTCCTAGTATACTTATACCTCCTTTTATAGACATTCCAGATGGAATTTTTTTATCAATTGGTCTAGTTTTTCAATTAGGAATGATGATATTTACTGGATGGCAAGGAAACCGTTTATATTATAAGCACGCTGTTCGTGTATTACATAAGGGAGAAGATATGCCAGATCATGAGAAGGCATATTATTTACAATCAAAGGGTGGAGCTAGTTTTGCTGGTATGATTGGTTTACACATTATAGTAGGGTTAGTATTTGGCGGAGCAACCTTTGGACTTTCCTTATTACCAACTGAGCCAAATATTAAAAATGTTGTTCGTTCAAGTGGTGAAGGTGTGACTTTAGAGATTATGACGGATAATCCGACTTGGAAGTTTGTGAAGAAAGAACAAGATTATGATGTAGTAGAATTTACTGGCTATGATTATACAGAGAAGAAAAATGTGAAAATTAAATTTGCTGTTTATTTTAGTGAAGACTATTTTGAATGGAAAGAAGTATATGAGAATAATAAGAAATTGAGTGAAGATGAGTTAGAAGAGTATCAATTTTACATTGAAGAAAATGGTTGGGGATTCTAGTTAGAACGCGCTCATTTTGAAAAGGAGAATCTTGTGAGGGTTCTTCTTTTTTATTGTAAAACACCATACGAATTGAAATTTTGTAAAATACAATAAAAAATGAGAATTCCAGGTAGGCTTGTCAATAACGTGAGACTATGGCACTATAAAGAAATGCTGTACAAATTTTATTTATCGAGATGTAAACATCAATTTTGATTTTTACGTATAAATAATGAACGGAGGAAATGAATTTATGGCTACTTTACCAAATTGTCCAAAATGTAATTCAGAATATACGTATGAGGATGGCGTTCTTTTCGTATGTCCAGAATGTGCTCATGAGTGGGGCCAAGAAGCAGAAGCTGAAAATAATGATGGTGCAAAAGTTGTAAAAGATGCGAACGGAAACGTTCTTCAAGACGGCGATGCTGTTACTGTCATTAAAGATTTAAAAGTAAAAGGAACTTCTTCAGTTGTGAAGATCGGTACGAAAGTAAAGAGCATCCGTCTAGTTGATGGTGATCACGATATTGATTGCAAAATCGACGGTTTCGGAGCTATGAAGTTAAAATCACAATTCGTGAAGAAGGCGTAAGTAAAAAGAGGAGGCGACTAGCCTCCTCTTGTTTATTGTCATTTTTTGTCGGTAAGTCGATATTCCTTGTCGAATCGTCGATATATTTCAAAAATCGTTGATATATTTTGAGTTATGATAGATATATTCGAAAAATCGTCGATATAATTTCACTCACCGAGAAAGGTGCATCATTTACCGAGCAAAAAGCCAGATTACCGTCCGCCATAGTCAATCTCCTTCAACTGACACCGCTTATTAAAGAAAGTTTTATATCCAAGCTGCAAGAAGATAATAACAGCAAAAGCGGTACTTCCTGAAATACCGAGTATAATGGCAATTTGATATTGAATGGCTGTAAATGGTGATACACCAGATAAGATTTGACCGGTCATCATGCCCGGTAAGCTTATAATTCCCATTCCGACCATAGAATTGATTGTTGGTAAAATAGCAGAGTCAAAAGCGTCGCGTATGAGCGGAGCAGCGGCTTCTTTCGGTGTGGCACCGAGCATAAGTGCCCCCTCGAGTTGACCTCTTTGCGATTTCATATTGTTTAAGAACGTATTTGCACCGAGAGAAACACCTGTCATCGCGTTCCCAACTAACATTCCGGTAATCGGAACGATATATTGCGGTGCATACCACGGATCGTGTCCGATAATAACAAAGATAAATAGTAGAAGTGGCCCAATTGATCCGGCGACCATGGAAAGAGCGGCTACTCGTTTTAATTCTTTAGACATTGGGATATTAACTCGTTTATAAATATTAAAAATTGCAAAGGTAGTAATAGAAGTAATGAGAGCAATTGTATAAAATGGATTACTGTTTTCAAATACGTATGTAAGGACATAGGCAACGAGTACGAGCTGAATCGTCATACGGAACGTTGCGAGCGCGATTTGTTTTTCGCGAGGTATCCCTTTTAATTTCACGAGCCCGATTAAAATAAGAATAAAAATATATGCAGCGGCAAGTTGCCAAATTTGGAGTTCAATAACGCCCTTCAACTGAGAGCACGTCCTTTCTAGTTGCACCGTTTGCTTTACTAATCTCAATAATATCGTCTGCAATTTCTTCTGGAAGTTGTTGCGAGTGTGTGATGAAGATAACTGTTTTGTTCTTTTCTCTTGCTAGCGTAGTGAATTGCTTCATAACGCGTCGTTCTGTATCGCTATCTAGCGCCGAAGTTGGTTCATCTAATAAATAAACAGGTGGATCCATAAGTACGATACGTGCAAAAGCAAGTCGTTGTTTTTCCCCGCCTGATAATGAATTAGCGTTGTCTTCTAAATTTTTTTCTAAGCTAACAGTCGTTAATGCACTTCGCAAGGCAGCATCATTTAGAAATGGTTTTTCGGAAAGACGAAGTCCCATTAATAGATTGTCTTTAATGGTTCCATCGAAAATAGGTGGCGTTTGCCCAAGCATGACTACGTCACGTCGTAATTGAATAGGGGGATAGTCAGAAATCAATTTTCCGTTATATTCAATTGTTCCAGATGTTGGAGATTGTAGATCATTTAACATACGGAGCAATGTGCTTTTTCCGCTCCCACTCTCACCGATTATACATGTGATTTTTTCTTTTTGAATCTGTAAATAAGGAATGTGCAGTATATCTTTATATGTAACGTCTTTTAATATAAACATAGATGGCTCCTTTCTGATTCTAGTTCTATCGTATCAAAAAAGAGAAGGTAACGGTTATAAAGAGCAACGTTTTTTCTTCGTCTTGATTTCTATTAATAAGTTAAGTAAACGATCTAATTCTTGGCTGAAAGAAATTACTTTATGATGAGTGAATCCATATTGTTCAACGAGATGAATCAACTCTTTCTTCTTCGCTTCTATTCGATCGTTTAGTTTCGTAACGTTCATAAGTGAAATGGAATGCCTCCTGTAAAAGTATTTACAACACAAAAAATAAGACCGAATGAATTCGGCCTTAAAGGAAATAAAACAACTTATAAATAGCATACACTGTTTATTGGTAGTTTTTAATATGAAAATGAAAAATAAATCATGATTCATATTGAGAAAGATGTGTCTGATAATTATATTTTAACGAATAAGAGAGGCTGCCTACTTAGTAGACAGCCTGTAAAGTATTAACCGTTATGATATTTGTACATCCAGAGGATACCGGATTTTAGTAACCTTGGTACACGTCCCATTAATGGTTGGTTTGCTAGCAAACCAAAGCCATGCTTCTTACCAAGAGAGCCGAGAACACCTTTTAATTTAATGACAGGTAGTTCGTCAGGAAGTGGTTCATTATTCCAACGTTTTAATAATATTTGGACAATTTGTTCTCCTTGCCCTTCAGCAAGTTGTGCAGATGGTGCGTGTGGAAGTGCTGCACAATCTCCTACAACATATACGTGCTCGTTATTTGGAATATTGTGATATTTTGTTAAAACAACCCGTCCGCTACCATCTTGTTCAACTGGAAGGTTTCGAACAACTTCATTTGCTTGAATACCAGCTGTCCAGACAATTGCATCACATTCAAGTGGTTCATCGTGGTTGTACACAATATTTGGCTCTACTTTTGTAATGTTAGAGTTTCGTATGATAGTAACTTTATGTTTTACGAACCATTCTTCTACATATCTACTTAATTTCTCTGGATATGGGAATAGAATTCTATCTTTTCGATCAAATAAGTAGATTTTTAAATCAGAACGACTCTCGCGAAGTTCACTTGCAACTTCAACGCCACTTAATCCAGCGCCAACGACAGCTACTGTTGCATTTGGTTCTAGACTATTTAATTGTTCATATGTCTTACGTGTTTGTTCAATCGATTGTAGGCTATGTGTATATTCCTTCGCCCCAGGAACGTTATGGTATTTATCCTCACAGCCAAGTCCAATAATTAAATCATCATATTGGATCGCTTCGCCGCCATCGAGATGAACAGCTTTTTCTTCGAGATCAATATTTGTTACTGTGCCGTATTGAATATTGAGGCGTGGGTGTTCAGGAAACGGTATACGAATATGCGTTTCTGAAATAGTACCCGCAACTAATGCATAATATTCAGTTTTGAAGCAATGATATGGTACTTTGTCGATTAATGTCACTTGTACATCATCTGGAAGTTGGTTGCTTGGAAGTAGCCGCTGCAGAATTCTCATTCCACCGTAGCCGCCACCTAATATTACGAGGTGTTTCATGATGGATTACCCCTTTTCTGTTGAAATATCCCCTAATCATAAAATTTTATATTAATAAAATATTTTGACTTTACTCAATCAAATTATATCGAATTTGTGAACAAATAACAATGCATGAATGAATACTCTGTTGTACAATAAGAAGAAAAGTAGAGTAAACTGTTTTTCTTATTTAGTTACCATTTCATCGCAAGTAGCATGTTATATAGAAGGAATCATCTATTTTGAAGTGAAATAATGAAGTAACTAAATAGTTTAGAAGGTGTAATGAAAACAACAAGAAACAGCTTAGTTTTTTTCTTATAGATGAAGTCAGAAAGTAATTTGTTTTGTAGTACAGGGGGGAGAATTTTGATTAAACCATTAATTGAATTTTGTGTAGGTAACCTTGCAAGTGGTTCACAAGCAGCTTTAGAGAAATTAGAAAAAGATCCGAATTTAGATGTAATGGAGTATGGTTGTTTAGGATATTGTGGCATTTGTTTTGAAGGACCGTTTGCACTTGTAAATGGTGAAGTAGTACAAGGTGCTACAGTAGAAGAACTTGTTAATAATGTATATGAGTATTTGGATGAAAATCCAATGTTTTAAGGTGTTGCAATCGGCAGCACCTTTTTCTTTTTCTATGAGATAAAATCTTCTTTCGCAGGGAGATAATATTGTATATAAATAAAAAAAGGCCCTTTTAGAAGGGCTTTTTTCTTACACAATTTGCGCAAGACTGGCTCATCGCCAAATGTTGTCAAATATGAGAAACGGGGGACATTCATATTGTGTTCTAAAAGCGTGCATTTTATACTTGAAATAACAAATTATTTTTGGAGTGAATACAAATGAGCCAATTTTCTTTTACAAAAATGCATGGTCTTGGCAATAGTTATATATATGTAAATATGTTTGAAGAACAAATTCCTGAAGAAGATTTAGCTCTTGTGGCGGAAAAGGTTTCAAATATTAATACTGGTATTGGAGCAGATGGAATGATTTTAATTTGTCCATCTGACGTAGCGCCGGTGAAAATGCGCATGTTTAATAATGATGGATCAGAAGGAAAGAGCTGTGGTAACGGTTTACGCTGCGTAGCGAAATATGCGTATGAGCATAAACTAGTAGAAGATACAGTTTTCACAATTGAAACGTTAGCTGGCATTGTAACGGCGGAAGTAACGGTAGAAGAAGGGAAAGTTACATTAGCGAAAATCGATATGGGAGCACCTCGTTTAACACGTGCAGAAATACCGATGCTTGGTGAAGGTGAAACACCATTTATTCGTGAAAACTTCTTATACAATAATCATCGTTATGCATTTACAGCTGTTTCAATGGGAAATCCGCATGCAGTTATTTTTGTTGATGATGTAGACCAAGCACCTCTTACAACGCTTGGTCCAGTCCTTGAGACACATGAAATGTTCCCGGAACGAGTAAATGTTGAATTCATCGAAATCTTAAATGAGGAAGAGATGAACTTCCGCGTTTGGGAACGTGGATCTGGTGTAACACAAGCTTGCGGAACAGGGGCGTGTGCTGCAGTTGTAGCCTCTATTTTAAATGGAAAAATGGAACGTGGTAAGGAAATTACAGTTCATTTAGCTGGCGGCGATTTAATGATTGCATGGACAGAAGAAGGCAACGTGTTAATGAAAGGACCAGCGGAAGTAATTTGCCGCGGAGTGTATGAGTACAAGATAGAAGCGTAAAGATGTATAATAGAATGAGAACAGAAAGGATGGTGTATTTCATGATTGAAGTTACAGAACAAGCAGCTTTTCAAATTAAAGATATGTTAAAAGATGCTGAGGATGGAGAGAAGTACGTGCGCCTTGCTGTACACGGCGGCGGATGTAGTGGTCTTTCTTACGGCTTAGGATTTGAAGTAGAACCAAACGAAGACGACACAGTTCTTGAGTTTTTCGGTGTCGAATTTGTTATCGATAAAGAAAGTGCTCCCATTGTTAAAGGAGTAAAAATTGATTATAAACAATCTATGCTTGGCGGCGGATTCACAATCGACAATCCAAACGCAATCGCATCATGCGGATGTGGATCATCTTTCCGTACAGCGACGAATGCTGGTAAGCCAGAAGAGTGCTAAGTTTTTAGCTGAAATAGAAAAAGACCTTTTTAGCGATGGAATGCAATCGTTAAGGAGGTCTTTTCTTTTGGCATAAAAGTCCAAAATGAAACTTATGTAAAAAACTTTCGCTCAAAAGTTAGAAAACAATATATAGTCACTTCATCATTTAGAAATTTCTTTTCACATATTGAAAACGAAACTGCTAAAGTAGCTTTAGGTTGTTCAATTCATTCATTGCTAGTTATTTGAGCTTCTTTTAAAGTTCTCTTTTTTCGAGTTATAATTGAAGGGCAGAAAGAGAGGATATATGCTGGAAAATATTTTTGAATTTATATTGAAGTACATTATAGGTCCTATTCTTAGATTTATAAGATACATTGTGATAGATATTATAATAGAATGCATAATAGAAGGTGTAATAAACGGTATAAGGAAATTACGTGATAAAGCCCATGATAAGTGGCGAAACTGGCGTGAAAGACGTTATTGGCGGTAATCGGTACATAAAAAATTGGTAGTAAAGAGATAGTGGAGAAAAAGCCTTAAGGGAGATGAATGATAAAATTCATCTCCCTTAAGGCTTTTTCTTTTGATATTATGTATACAAACGTATACACTTGTGATTAATAAAATAAACGTATACATTTGTATACAAAGGGGGATTTGAAATGAGAAAAGATAAGTTCATGAAAGAAGGACACCACCGTGGTGAGCGTCATAAAGGGAGAGATGGATCGCATCATCGCGGGCCGAAAACATTTCGACGCGGGAGAGCAATTGCTTTTTTAGAAATGATGAATTTGAAACGAGCGACAATTAAACAACAGTTAAGTGAGCCAGAATTCCAGTCTATTCAGCAAATTTTAATTGGGGAATTAAAAGCAATTGATATGGTTATTAATGAATTTACACAACTATTTGAAATACATGAGAGTGAAACAGAAGAAGCGCCTATGTTAGATGAGAAGGCAGATTTAGAGAAAGGGACTGCATCTGATGAAACAAATTAATCGTTATATTGATTCCGTATTTTGTAGTCAAGATACACTTTTGGATGAAGTGATTGCTTCCATAAAAGAAAACGAAATGCCGCCCATATCGGTATCGCCTTCTTCTGGTAAACTTTTGACGATGTTAGTTTCTATTTCTGGAGCGAAAGATATTTTAGAAATAGGTGCATTAGGTGGGTATAGCGGAATTTGTCTTGCGAAAGGTTTTGGAGAAGGGGGGACGTTAACTTCACTGGAACTAGAAGAAAAATATGCAAAGGTAGCACATAGCAATCTACATAAAGCGGGATTCGGAAAACAAGTGTCATATATGACTGGTGCTGCCTTACAAAGTCTTGAAATATTAGCTACAGGTAATAATCGATTTGATTTTTTCTTTATCGATGCCGATAAGGAGAATTATGAAAATTACTTAACGTACTGCATTAAGCTTGCTAAGCCAGGTGCTTTAATTGTTACAGATAATGTTCTAGCTGGTGGTAGTGTAGCTGATGAAGGTGCGAAACAAAAACGTTATACAGAAGTTATGAAGAAGTTTAATGAAGTAGTAGCAGCTCATCCAAATTTAGAATCTGTACTTATTCCAATTGGTGACGGGATGACGGTTTCTAAAGTGAAGAAATAATTACTATCTTACAAAAGTGTAATGTTCATGTCATGTTTTTGAATTTCTTCTTTAAGCTCTGGGCTTTAAGATAACAATATAAGAAAAACACATGAGGTGAAGGAAATGAAAAGATATATTGCACTTTTTAGTATTTTAGTTGTATTTGCGAGTCTTTTAGTTGGCTGTGATTTAAATCGTATGGGTAAAGATGAGTACTACGTTCAAATTACAGTAGATGGAAAAGAGTATAATGGTAAATCTGATAATGGTGAACCATATAAAGATTACCAATATAAATTAACTGGATTTGATAAAGAAGGTAAAGAAAAAGAATTAGAATTTATGGCACAAAAAAACCTTCGTAAAGAAGCATTCTTACGCGTATACCACTCAGATAAAAAAGGTGTATCAGCTTGGGAAGAAGTGAAGAAAGACGAGCTTCCAGCGAAAGTGAAAGAAAAATTAAATGTGAAATAAGACAGAAAAAAGGAATTGACGAACAGGGTCAATTCCTTTTTATATTCTCAAAATCCTCTTCTGAAATGACTTTCAATCCATGTCTTTTGAATAAAGCGGTTGTTACCCCGTAACCAGTTTGTTTATTTCCGTTAAATTCTCCCGTATAAATTGTAGAACTACCACAAGAGGGACTACGTTCTTTCAAAATAATATATTCTGGTTGTAAATTTTTAATTTGTTCTAGCGCTTTATAAGCGCCACTCACGAAAGATTCCGTGACATCTTCACCGTCTTTTGTCATCACTTTTGCTTTTCCATCCAAAACGTCATCGCCATTCCCGCCGATAATCTCAGCCGAAGGACGAGGCGTCGGTAATCCTCCTAATACTTCAGGACAAATGAGGACTGTATCTTCTTGTTGCAGCAAATCCTCTATTTTTGAAACGAGATTGTCATTTCCATCATACCGACAAGCAATACCACCTAAACAAGCGCTAATTACGATCATATTTTCATCTCCACTAAAAAAATATTAAATAGCACGCCAAATTCCCTTCCTGCCTCTTACTTATAAATGAGGTGATAAAAATGGGCAGCTTATATAACTTAATGAAACCATATAGTGAATTTCGAAGTAAAGAAGAGTTTAATACATATCAAAAACAAGTTTTGAAACATTATCAATTTCAATTAAATAAAACGGATGCTATCATTATTCATTTTTTAGGAAAGTATGCAGTGAATGAGAAACAGAAAACAGTGGGAGTTACTTGTCCGTTAATGGAGACAATTGCTACAAATGTTGGAAAAAGTATTCGTACAGTACGTCGCTCCATTGCAAAGTTAGAGGAATTAGGAATTATAAAGCGTGTTGCAACAAAAGAAAGACATAGGCGAGGCGGATATAGTGCGAACTTATATGTTTTTCTTACATCTGCAATTGACCGCATGGATGACCGTATGAAAATGTCCGCATGTGAAAGTGAGAATGATGCAGCTAGCTGTAGTAAAAATGAGCAAAAAAATGAGGGGGAAACAATTCTTTTTAAAAACTTTCCACAAATAAAAGAGAATAGAAAAGGAACGTACGAGCTTGATGAGACGTATTGCCGTCATGATATACCGAAGCCTTTTATATATGCACTTCTACCGATGACGAGTAATCCGAAGAAGATTAATATATTTTGGAGTAAGGTGGAACTTGCATATAAAAAGAGTGGGTTACTAGAGCGAGGTGTTTTACTGGAGCAAATATTAGCTGATGAAGAAGTGTATGGAAATTTCATTTGGCGCGTGAAAAGTGTTGTGAGAGCTTATAAATACGGGGAAATCCGTAAAAATGTGAAGGCTCTTTTATATAGTACAGTGCGGGATTTATTTTTAGAAGTTGGATTAGAATGGGGAGCAGCCGTGAGAAGAAGTAAGGGGATACCGTTATTTGATCCGTTTAAAAAAGAGCCATGCGTATAACACATGACTCCAAGTAGTTAATCAAACTTCCTTACAACTGGAACACGAATCGCTACAAATAGTACGAAGACGATAACGGCGATTGCACCACTTTTCATAACGGTTACGATTGGAATTCCAATTGCAAGCGCGATGGATGTGAATGCATAAGAAAGCGGGATAAAGCCCATTGATGATAGCATAAGCAAACTCATTACGCGTCCCATCATTTCTTCTTTTACTGTCGATTGAATCATCGCCATAAGTGGAACGATAGCCATTGCGATTGTAATACCATAAAACATGCCAGCTAATAATGCTTGCCATAGTACAGTGCTAAAGTTGATGGATAAGAAGAATACACCAGACAGTAGCATCATGATAATGCAAAATAGACCGCGTCTACGATTAATATTTTTTAAACCGACAATGACAGCACCTATCGCCATACCGCCACCTACAGATGCTTCTAAGTAACTAAACTGAAGCGAGTCACCATGCAGAATATTTTTAACGAAAAGCGGGAAACCGACTTGCATCGGACCGATTAAAAATAAGTTTAGAAAGGCGCTACAAATAAGGAAAGTTGAAAGGAATGGCGATTCCTTTACATATAAAATTCCTTCTTTAATAGAAGTGAACATGCCTTTGTCTGTATTTTGCTGCTCTGGCATCGTAAATTGTATTTTTTGAACGAGTATCGCTGCGATAATGAGTAATAAAATTGTAATTGAGAAAATCGTTTCATAGTTCGTAAATTTGATAAGAATGCCGCCAAGTACAGGGCCTAAGATGACCGATGCTTGGTTTGTCATTTGTGTAAGTGAGTTTGCTTGTGTTAAACGGCTTTTTTCTACAAGTTCAGGCAAGATAGATCCATCAGCTGACCAGAAAAAAGCATCAGCAAGCCCGAAGAATAGAGCGAATAAAGCAAATGTATATAGTGTTACATCACCTACGATAAACCATGTAAGGATGGTTGCGACAAGAATAGCACGAACAATATTAGAATAAAACATAATGTTTTTTTTCGGGAATTTATCAGCTACAGCGCCGCCGATAATCATAAAAATAAGCCTTGGAACACTAAGAGCTACGAAAACAACACCGAGTGATGCCTCAAGGTTTAATGTTTTTGCTATGTACCACGTTTGTGAAAAAGTAAAAAAGGCTAAAGCGAAACTTGAAAAAAGAGTAGCTGCCCAAAGAAAAAGGAAATTCGTATTTTTTAATAACGGTTTTCCGCTTCCTTCTAAAGCAGATTTATTTTGTTGTAGTTCCTCCATATTGCTTCCTTTCTATGCGACAAATTTAAACTAAAAAACTTGTTAACAATCACTTTATCCCGCGTTAACGGGCAGTAAAACTCCCACCTCAAAATTTGGCTCGAGCAAAGAAGTTAGGTGGGAGACTAACTGCCCGTAAACGTCCGATTGGTTCAACTAATACTCAGTGGTGGGGGATGAATCCCCCCCACCACTGAGTATAGTTTCACTTTATACAGTTTCTAATATTTCTATACTGCACTTTCTCATTGTAGACAATTATGCTGGATTTGCACAGTGGCTATTTAACGACAAAAGAGAAGATACCATTTGGTATCTTCTCTTTTGTCGTTTAGGCTAATGCAATATAAATATCCAATTGTGCGTTGTTTGGATCTGTTGCTTTTTCATCGTATAGCTCGAAGTCTATTGTGAAAGCACGTTTGTTTCCTTTTGACCATTTCCAAATATATTCCCAAGCTTCGCAAACGACTTCAGCAACTGGTCCTTTTCTCGTTGTAAATACCGCATACGTAGCGGCAGGTATTGTTAAAGTTGTCATATTTTCAGGAACGTCTTCTAATGAAGAAACGGGCATACCAATTGTGAATTGATATGTACCAGTTTCATCTGATTCGTAGTTTGAGTAAAAAGCGAATGTTTCTTTCGTTTGTTGATTTGGGATGTGATGCATGATTTGTTCGTGGAAGTAGCGATTCCAAAGCCCGGGAATTTTTCCTTCAGTAGATGCCTCTTTTTCATTGGTCGTCGTAATCGAAATGCCGATTGCTTGGAAAGCTTCTTTTTTTACGATAGTAGGTTCTTTCATTTTTAAATATCCCCCTTATTAGATAGAACGTTTGTTCTTATTTATTGTAACATATTTTGGAAGGGAACGATAGCGTAATAAAAAAGAACTCCTTCGCATAAAAGGAGTTCTTTTCATTTCTATATTAAAACATACTAGAGCTATGCATCGGTTGAAGTTTTGCGTTTGGATCGAAGTAAGCTTTTGCATTGTTTACTGCTGTCGGTGCTTCACCGAAGCCGCAAGCAATGAGTTTTACTTTTCCTTCATATGTACAAATGTCACCAGCAGCGTAAATGCCAGGAATATTTGTTTCCATTTTCGAGTTCACGAGAATGCTGTTTTTTTGTATATCTAAGCCCCAGTTTTTTATTGGTCCAAGGGAAGAAACGAAGCCGTAGTTTACGATTACATCATCAACATCGATGATAATTTTTTCTTCCGTTTTTACATGCTGAAGAACGACTTGTTCAATTTTGTCATCACCAATGAGTTCTACTGGAACGTATGGTGTGCTTACTTCTGCACGAGAGTTCATTAAGCTTTCTACGCTATGTTCATGCGCACGGAATTTATCACGACGATGAACGATTGTAACTTTGTCGGCGATTGGCTCTAACATCATTGTCCAATCAACAGCTGAATCGCCGCCGCCAAATACTACGACGCGCTTACCAGCAAATTTATTCATATCATCAACGAAATAATGTAAGTTTTTCTTTTCATACTTTGCTGTTCCTTCTAATTCTAAGCGGCGTGGTTGGAAAGCACCATTGCCAGCAGTAATAATTACTGATTTAGAATAGTGAGTTTGCTTATTTGTAACAAGTTTAAATATACCGTCAGCTTGTTTCTCAAGCGTATCAACAGCTTCTTCTAAACAAACGGTTGGATCAAATTTCTTCATTTGCTCTTTTAAGTTATCAACTAATTCTTGTGCACGCACTTTCGGGAATCCGGCTACATCATAAATATATTTTTCAGGGTAGAGCGCGGATAATTGTCCTCCAAGCTGAGGTAAGCTTTCAATAATTTTTACACTTGCTTGTCTCATACCACCATAAAATGCTGTGAATAGTCCTGTTGGACCACCACCAATAATTGTTATGTCGTAAACTTTTTGATTTTCTGCCACTTTCATTCCCCCTATAGATGGAATTTTGATATTGATTTCATATATTGTTCATATGTACACGAAAATCCTGCAAATGATGACACTTTCAAATAAATGATAGCATATTTGAGTTCATAATACTTCTGAAAACGACTGAATTGTGTGTAAGTTTTCGCATAGATGTTTTTTACATTGTATAAAATATACAGAAAGGAAAATACATGAAAAAAAGGCTGAAAAACCCTTGAAAACGCTATGTTATTTTAAAATATTGATAATTCTCCAGACGCTTGAATTCTGGAATAAAACCGACTAATATAGGGAAGTATTATGTTAAATTTCTATGACAAAATTCGTACGATTTTTTGACTGCGTTTTGTTATGATATAGAATGTGATAAATTCCACATTCTTGACAAATAGAGTTTTTAGTACTTGGTATTATTTTTCATTACTATTATATAAAGAAAAGGGTTGTGATTTGGTGAAGACTCCAAAAATCGTAGTTTTAGGTGCAGGTTATGGCGGGATGATTACGACTGTTCGTCTGCAAAAAGCATTATCTGTAAATGAAGCTGAAATTACGTTAGTAAACAACAACAGCTATCACTACCAAGCGACTTGGTTACACGAGAGCGCAGCTGGTACATTACAAGATGAAAAAATCTGTCTAGATATTCAAGACGTTATTGATACAAATAAAGTGAACTTTGTACAAGATACAGTAGTAGAAATTAAAGCTGCTGAAAAACGCATTATCTTAAAAGACGGCGAGTTAGAATATGACTACTTAGTAATCGGTCTTGGTTTCGAATCAGAAACATTCGGAATTACAGGATTAAAAGAGCATGCATTCTCAATCGCTAACATTAATGCAACTCGTCAAATTCGTGAGCATATGGAAGCTAGCTTCGCTAAATATGCAGATGAAAAGCGCGATGAGTTAGTAACAATCGTTGTTGGTGGTGCTGGATTTACTGGTATCGAGTACGTAGGTGAGCTTGCAAACCGCGTTCCTGAACTTTGTAAACAGTACAATGTACCACGTGAAAAAGCACGTATTATTTGTGTAGAAGCTGCTCCAACAGCACTTCCAGGTTTCGATCCAGCGTTAGTAGAATACGCTGTGAAACAACTTGAGAAAAAAGGTGTAGAATTCCGCATCGGTACAGCAATTAAAGAAGCAACTGAAGAAGGTATTATCGTTGCGAATGGCGATGATACTGAATTAATTAAGTCTGAAACAGTAGTTTGGGCTGCAGGTGTTCGTGGTAACGGTATTGTGGAAGAGTCTGGTTTTGAAGCAATGCGCGGACGTGTAAAAGTTGATGAGTACATGCACGCTCCAGGATACGAAGATGTATTCATGGTTGGTGACGCAGCGTTAATCATTAACGAAGAAATTAACCGTCCATACCCACCAACAGCACAGATCGCAATTCAACAAGGTTACAACATTGCGCACAACTTAACTGTGTTAGTTCGTGGTAAAGGTGAAATGAAGAAATTCGTATTCGACAATAAAGGATCTGTATGTTCTTTAGGTCATGACGATGCAATGGGCGTTGTCATGGGCAAAAAGTTAACAGGTTGGAAAGCTTCCTTCATGAAGAAAGTTATCGATAACCGTTACCTATTCTTATTAGGTGGACCTTTATTAGTTCTTAAAAAAGGTAAATTAAAGTTCTTTTAATATATAGTAGAGAAAGCAGAAACGGCTAAGAGCTGTTTCTGCTTTTTTCATTTTAAAAATATAGTATAATGTATAAAAAGAAAGAATATTCTGTCCGTTCTAATAGAGGAGGGTACTGCATCATGGAGAAGCGAGGAAAAGTATGGTTAGCTGTCAGTGGGCTAGTAGCTACAAAAGATGGCAGGTGGCTATTCGTTAAGAAGAAATACAGTGGATTAAAGGGGAAATGGTCTTTACCGGCTGGATTTGTAAATGAAGGTGAGACCGTTGATGAAGCTGTGAAGCGTGAAGTGTTAGAAGAGACAGGTATTGTCGCTCATGTGAAGGGGATCATTGGTGTTAGATCGGGCGTGATTCGCAATGAGATTAGTGATAATATGATTATTTTCCTTTTGGAGCCTGAAGGGGAAGAGATTATTGTACAGGAGAAGGAATTGTCTGAAGTAGCGTTTCTACATCCGGATACGATTGCGGACGATCCAAATACGTCTGTGCTTATTACATATTTGTTAGAAAGACAATCAGAATTACATCTTGAAATGGACAAAACATTAAATCCAGGAGAGCAATTTGGTTATACAGCCTATCACGTATTTACGGCATGTACGAAGGAGAGGGAGAAAGAGTGAGTATACCAGTACTACTTATTTCAATGATGTTATTTTTTATTTTGTTTTTTGGAATTGGATTTTTACTCAACATGATATTACGAGCGACATGGGTAATGGTTATTGTGTATCCGATTGTTTGTATGCTTATTATTAATAAGGCGAGTGTGTGGGATTATTTTTCAAAGCCAAAAGAAACATTCTCTTCATTTGGGACAAGTGTATCGCATTTAGGACAAGCAGATGTGTTTATTTTATCTACTGGATTGATTGGTGCTGCTTTAGCCGGAATCGTTATTAAGAAACTTCGGAAAAGCGGATATCAAATGTTTTAATCTCCAATGCAATTGGAGATTATTTTTTTGCATATTCTTTCATCGTATAGGGAATGATTAACGATGAAGGAGTGTGGAATATAAAAATGTTAAAACGATATTGTATTCGCATTATGATGACTTGTTTACTTGTATCCGCATTATGCGTAACATGGAATGCTTTCACAGGAGTTTCTTTATTAGAGATTGTAAAGAAATATGAGGGAACGAGTGCAAAAGAAGTACATGCAGCAGAAGTTAAGAGAAATGTTGCTCCGAGTAAAGAAGTGATAAATGCTTTAGAGCAGGCAAATGACTGGTCTAAATATCGTTCAATTGAAATGACTGCAACAGGTTATACATCGGGAATTGAGTCAACTGGTAAGAGGCCAGGACATCCGGAGTATGGTATTACATATTCAGGTGTTAAGGCGAAAAGGGATTTATATTCCACAATCGCAGCGGACTTACGCGTATTCCCGATTGGAACAATTTTATTCATACCAGGTTATGGGTATGGTGTAGTAGCTGATAAGGGCGGTGCAATAAAAGGAAACCGTCTTGATTTGTATTATGATACGGTGAAAGATGTTTATAGCCAATGGGGTAAGAAAAAAGTAAATGTGTATATAGTTAAGCTAGGAAATGGTAAGTTTTCAGAAGAAGAGTTAACGATGTTAAATCAAGACGAAACGATGCAAGTGTTTCGTGGTCAATATTTAAAACAAAGATAGTCTAGTGGTAAGTACGCTAGACTTTTTTTATTTTATATAGGATATAACAGAAGTTAGAATTGTCGCATTTTATCGAAAATAAAGTTATAATAAAGATAGAGTAGAGAAATTTAGGGGGTCTGAACATGTTTCACGTACAAAAAGAATTAGGAAGCCATGAAGCGGTGATTGTTGCCTTATTTGAAGAAGAGAAAACGAGTAGTTTTGTACAAGAACTGGACAAAGCGTTTGAAGGACAATTACAAGTTTTATTAGAAGAGAAAGAACTTTCTACGAAGAAGAAAGCTATTTCAAAAGTACATAGTTTAGGAAAAACAAATGTGAAACGCTATTATTTCGTTGGTTTAGGTAAGAAAGAATCTTATACGACAGAAACATTACGTGCAGCTCTTGGTAAGGCATTTAAAACATTGCAAGCAGCAAAAGTACAAGATGCAGCAATCTTGCTTGATTCTTTCGTAACAGAGAAATTAGACGCGATTGATGTCGCTCATATCGCAGCAGAAGTACAAGGCCTTGGTACATATGAGTTACAAACGTATAAATCAGATAAAAAGGATCGTGTGGAGCTAGAGAAGTTCACGGCTATTACAGCGGAAGATACACAAGAAATTGAAGCTGCATTAACAGTTGGCTACGTACATGGACGTGCAACAAATTCAGCTCGTACACTTGTAAATATGCCGCCAAACGTATTAACAGCGACAAAGCTTGCTGAGTATGCCGTTGAGTTAGCTGAGAAGTATGATATGGATTATAAAGTTCTTGAGAAAGAAGAGATGGAAGAGCTCGGTATGGGTGCGCTACTTGCAGTAAACCAAGGTAGTGTAGAGCCACCAAAAATGATCGCTCTTATTTATAAAGGAAAAGAAGAGTGGACAGATGTTATTGGATTCGTTGGAAAAGGAATCACATACGATACAGGCGGTTATTCTTTAAAACCACGTGAAGGCATGGTCGGTATGAAAGGTGATATGGGCGGTGCGGCTGCTGTATTAGGTGCGATGGAAATTATCGGTGAACTTCGCCCAGAGCAAAATGTGATCGCTGTTATTCCATCAACAGATAACGTTGTAAGTGGTACAGCATTTAAGCCAGACGATGTAATCACATCTATGAGCGGAAAAACAATTGAAGTATTAAATACAGATGCAGAAGGTCGCTTAGCATTAGCTGACGGTATTACGTATGCGAAAAAATTAGGTGCAAACTATCTAATTGATGTTGCGACATTGACAGGTGGTGTAATTGTCGCACTTGGAAATCATACGACAGGTGCAATGACAAACAATGAAGAGTTATTCGAGCAAGTACTAGAGGCATCTATGGAAACAGATGAATCAATTTGGCAATTACCGATTTTTGATCGTGATAAAGAGCGCGTGAGAAACAGTAAGTTTGCTGATTTAAATAACTCACCAGGCCGCGAAGGACATGCGGTTATGGCAGGTACATTCCTAGGTGAATTCGCTGAAGATACACCTTGGGTACACTTAGACATCGCTGGAACATCTGAATCATCAGGAGCGCATGATTTAGGACCAGCTGGAGCGACAGGTGCAATGGTACGTACACTTGCAACGCTTGTTGAACGTTTCGGAGAAGAATAGGATAATAAGAGAAGGCTGTTCCTACATTTTGGAACAGCCTTTTTTATTGATATATGGTGTTACGGCCGATGTAACTTTACTTTATAGAGAAATTGTATATAAAGTCCCGTTTAAAGCGAATGAAGTGCGGCCCGTTTCTTCAGAGACAACTAAAATAAGGGCATCGCTTTTTTCTGATAAGCCAATTGCAGCTCTGTGACGTGTTCCGAGTTCAGGATCAACTTCTGTACTTTTTGTTAATGGAAGAATATTAGCAGCAGAAACAATATGGTTATTTTTAACGAGAACGGCTCCGTCATGAAGAGGGTTCCCTGGATAAAAAATCGATTCGAGCAGTGGTGCGGTTAAATGAGCATGTAATGTTGTTCCAGTTTGAATACAAGATTCAAGTGGCTCGTTTCGTTCCACAACAATAAGAGCACCATGTTTTCTGGCACTTAAATGTTGAACAGCTGTTGTAATGAACTGTGAGCTTTCTGTATAAGGTGATAAATACGCTTGAATATAGTATGTAGCTGCCAGTGTTTGTACATTTGCTAACATATGATGAATATCTTCCATCTTGCACAAAATACATTCATCTTCTTTATCAATTGCCTGCCTCATAATTGATAATTCTTTTTCAGCAATTTCAATCATTTGCTTTGTTTGTATTTTGAGCTCTTCTGACAAGCCCCATTCTTGCATAATCCTCATTCCCTTTAGTGGAGTATTTAATCATAGTGTATACAAATATTCCTAGTAAAATCCTGTTAGATTGTAAAAAATATTGAGATACAGGTTGTTTTTTTCATATAATAAAGGTATGACAAGCGAGAGGGGATAGAGGTATGAACTGGAAACAAGAATTTAGTCGCTGGCTTTCATATGCAGAGTTAGATGCAGAACTAAAAGAACAGTTAGAAAACATGAAGCAAGATGAGAAAAAAATCGAGGACAG